>CAZPIJ010000023.1:0-17026 GCA_964586805.1 uncultured Bifidobacterium sp.
CGGTCAACGAACGCTCGCCACCAGAGAGCAACGACAATCTCTTGATTCGCTTTCCAGGAGGACGGGCCTCGACATCTACTCCAGTGGTCAACCAATCTTCAGGGTTGGTGAGCACTAGGCGCCCATCCCCACCGGGGAACAGTCGCGGGAAAATTTCGGCAAATGCCTTCGCGGTATCTCGATAGGCCTCTTTGAAAATCGTCTCTACCCTCTCATCGACCTCTCGAACAATTTCTAGTAAGTCACGACGAGTGTTCTTCAAATCCTCAAGTTGTTCCGTGAGGTACTTGGCTCGCTCTTCAAGAGCTGAGAACTCTTCCAATGCCAATGGATTGATCTTGCCAAGTAACGCGAGTGATCGCTCGGCCCCAGCCAATCGTTTCTCTTGCTGATCTCGACGATAGGGAATGACCTCGGTAGATATGACATTTCCCTCCTCGTCTAAGACGAAGGTAGGAACATCGTTTGCTGGTCCGTATTCAGCAAGCAATGTTCCGACATCGAGTGCGAATTCAGTGGTGACCTTCTCCTCGAGCTGCTCGATACGCATCCGTTGCTCTGCCCGCGCAATCTCATCTTTATGAACGCTATCGGTGAGTTGCTCCATTTCGCTGGTCAGTTCGCGATTCTTGGAGCGGACCGCGAGAATCTCACCCTCTCGTTCGGTACGCGCAGCCTCTAGCGCACTTCGCTCCGACATCGCTTTATTGATTGACACTTCGATCTGTATAAGCGCGTCGTATGCGATTTCCGCAAGTCGTTGTGCAATCACGGCCGCGGTGGCACGCGCTTGCCTTCTGGCTTGCGCCCGCACCCGTGAATCGCGTTCTTGTTCTGCACCCTTTTCCAGTTGCGCAGCCCGTTCCCCGATGGCATTGGCTCGCTCTTCGCTAGTTCGCAAAGTCAATCGCGCTTCCATCTCGACTGTCCGGGCCAAAGAGACTCGTTCTCTTATCTGGTCAATCTCAAAACTTGAGAGATCCACCGTCGGGACTGGCGACAACGGAGCGCTCTGAATTCCGTGAAGTTCATCTTGATATGTTGCCAAAAGTTGTTCAGCTTCAAGAATCGAGGTCGCTACCCGATCTGCCTCTGCCTGCGCACTACTTCGAGTCTGGCTAAAGACTGCAATCTGCTCGATGAGTCCAGCCATTCGCGCATCTGATTCGTGGAGCGCGGAGAGCACCTGATCTAAATCTCTCCGCTGGCTATTTACTTTCTCGGTTGCCTGTGCAATCTCAAAGCGCATCCGCTCACCATTGTGTGATAACTCGCTGAGCGCCCGTTCGCTGGATTCAATGGCGCTATTGAGTTCTACCAAACTTGATTCGCGCTTTGAGCCACCACTGACAAGATCCCGCCCCAGAATGTCACCTTCTTTGGTGACCACGCGTAACGCTGGATACTGTTGCAAGATTGCATGGGCAATGTTGAGACTTTCAGCAACAACGGTATTCCCGAGGAGATGCGCGAGGGGTCGTTGTAATTGTGTCGTTCTGATGAGATCTACAGCTCGATACGAGCCTTGCGGTAGCGATTGATTAAAAATAGTTGGAACGGCCTCATGTGCTCCAACTACGATGATTTCGGCACGACCTGCGTTCTCTCGTTTGAGCAAAGTCAGTGCGTCTAGCGCATCAGAGAGTTTGCCGACCACAACCGCATCTGCAAGTGAGCCAAGGGCCGCACTTATTGCCAGCTCCCATCCTGTGGCAATTTCCATTAGCGAAGCCAGCGAGCCCAAGACTGGTATTTCGTTCCGTGCGCCAAGTAGCGCAGCGCTGCCATCGCGAGCAGATACTGCAAGTTTGAGCGCTTCTACTCGCGCTTGGGTAGCAGAGCGTTCGCGCTCATTTGCTCGTTCTCGTTCTCTGAGCGCATCCAACGCCGCAACGGCGCTATCGAGTGCGCTCTTTTTCGACTGATACTCCGAATCTAATTTCTCTTCACCGGCACCGTGTCCGGCAATTTCAGCCTCTTTGGCGACATATTGAGCTTGTGCTTGAGCAGCTCGCGCGAGCGCTTCGTCGCGATTTCGCAGAAGGCGATCGATTTCGGCTTGGCCACCTTGAATCCTGGAGAGCAACGAATTGATCTCACCCTCTCGTCGCGCATTGACTTCGCGAACATCGGCTGCTGCGCGAAGGGCTTGAGCTAATTCATTCTCACGAGCTTGTAGCTCTCGCTCTGCCTCGAGCAGGCTGGCGGTTGCGCTGTGTAATGCATCTTGTTGACCACCTAAGCTTTGTCGTAATGACTGCTCCTGAGCGCGAATCTCGGCGGCCTCCCGCTCCATCGCATCGGGGTCGATAGTGGATGCACGCACCTCTTCAGAATCTGATAGGAACCGAGCTCGTTCACTTGCCAAGTTTGCGCTGCCACGAAAGCGCTCGCGAAGGGAATTTAATTGATAGAAAGTATCTTGTGCTTTCGTGAGTAACGGAGCTTGAGAGAAAGTCAGTTGCTCCAATTCGCCCTCTCGGGCTCGGATGGCGACCAACTCGCGTTCGACATCACTTCGTCGAGCACGGAGTGCGCCTTCGTCGGCAACTTCAACGGTTAAATTCTCTTTCAATTGCAGGAGATCATCTGCATAGAGTCGCAATTTGGCATCGCGGACATCTGCTTGGATTGTTGCTGCCTTCTTGGCTACTTCTGCTTGTTTGCCCAGTGGTTTGAGTTGTCGCCGCAATTCAGTGAGTAGATCCTGGATTCGGGTGAAATTTGCCTGCATCGCTTCAAGTTTGCGCAGGGCCTTCTCTTTCCGTTTTCGATGTTTAAGAATTCCGGCTGCCTCTTCGATGAATGCTCGACGCTCTTCCGGGTTGGCAGAGAGAATCGAGTCCAATTGGCCCTGCCCCACAACCACATGCATTTCCCTACCAATGCCGCTATCACTGAGCAACTCTTGGATGTCGAGCAAACGCGAAGTCTCTCCATTAATTTGATATTCGCTGGTGCCGTTCCGAAAGAGGATTCGGGAAATGGTTACCTCAGTGAAATCAATGGGCAATGCGCCGTCGGTGTTATCAATTGTTACTGAAACCTCGGCACGACCTAATGGTGGCCGTCCCGTAGTTCCTGCAAAGATGACATCTTCCATCTTGCCGCCACGAAGGCTTTTTGCGCCTTGCTCTCCCATCACCCAAGTCAACGCATCAATAATGTTCGATTTGCCCGAACCATTAGGGCCCACCACGCAAGTGATGCCTGGCTCGAACCGGAGGGTGGTCGCAGAGGCAAACGATTTGAAACCTTTAAGGGTGAGCGCCTTGAGATACATCGCTCCGCTGCACCCCGCTCTCTCTATCTCTCTCGCTCTAGTTTTGTCCCAGGCTTAATCCCAGAGCTCTCGCCGGGGATATCTGCTCCGGCCAGCGCGCCATGACGATCCCGCCAACTTCGGCTCTACCCTAACTACTGCTCACCGCTTCTTCTGGCACTTCGGGCAGAGGTGGCTTGAGCGATTCATAAACCTCAACCTTTGGATGAGGGTTCCGCAGCGCGGGCACGGCTCCCCTTGGTTGCCGTAGACGCTCAATTCCAGATTGAAATAGCCACTCTCACCATTGACTCTTCGAAACTGGGAATCAATCGAACTACCGCCAGCGGACAACGCCCGGAGCATCACCTCATGCAGTGCCTGCAAGAGCCGATCCACCGCCGCTACGCTCAAAATGCACGCCTGCGTCTCAGGGTGGATCTGAGCGGTCCATAACCCTTCGTCGGCATAGATGTTCCCCACACCGCTGACCACACCCTGATTGAGCAGTACCCGCTTTATCTCACTCTTACGAGATCGAATCGCTTCGATCACTGTGGCGCGAGAGTGCGAACTTACCGTTGCATCAAAGACTTCCATCAGATCGGGAGCGATATGAGAGATGCTGGCGGGCACTTGCGCATTGGGAAATGCCCCGCCGTGGATATCAGGGAGTAACTCTTCGAGGGAGAGGTAACCGAAGGTTCGCTGATCATCGAAGTGGAATTCGTGTGCCGAATTTCTGAAGGAAATCCGCGCCCGTAGATGTGCAGAGCGCTCGGCGGGCACTTTTGGAAGATGAACTTGGCCACTCATTCCCAGGTGGATGAGTAATGCGTATGGGCGGTCAAAAGTGAGCCAAAGAAATTTACCGCGGCGGCTGACAGCTTCGATTCGTGCGCCTATCAGTGGATTTTTCGGAGATCGAAGTGATGGGCCGTTATTGCGACGAACTGCTCGCGGGTGCAGGATTTTTATTGATTCGATCTGTTGGCCAGGTAGCCACGGGAGAAGTTCGCGTCGTACCGTCTCAACTTCTGGCAGCTCAGGCATCGGTGTTGAGCTTAGTGAAAGCTAATGTCGCTGCAATTTGCTCTGCTTCCCGCTTGCTCTTACCTTCACCGCGCCCGACGATTTTTCCTTGGACGACTACCTCTGCCACAAAATCTTTATCGTGATCAGGTCCAGAATCTCGGATGACATATTCGGGCGCGCCCATGTGCTTTTCAGCAAGTAATTCCTGGAGTGCGGTCTTGCCATCAAGTCCTGCGCCACGATCGAGGGCTTGTGCAATCATCGGCGCAATCAAAGGCAGGATGATCGCTTTTGCCGACTCGAAACCCTTATCGAGGTAGAGCGCACCAAAGAGCGCTTCGAGTGAGTCGGCGAGAATTGATGATTTGTCTCGACCTCCAGAGCTCTCTTCACCTTTGCCAATTTTGATGTGCTGACCAAGTCCAAGTGCCCGTGCTACTTCGGCGAGCGCGACGGTATTGACTATCCCCGAGCGAAGGGGGCTGAGCCTGCTCTCGGGAAGATCTGGATAGCGTTGATAGAGCTCGGCGGTGACTATTAATCCCAAGACGCTATCGCCAAGAAATTCCAAGCGTTCGTAGGTAGGCAGACCACCAGATTCGTAGGCAAAAGAGCGGTGCGTAAGCGCAGTCTCGAGAAGCTGTGCATCAATTTCGGCACCGAGAGCCTGAGTAAGGTCACGATGCATTGTCAGGCTTAGACCTCTACGGCGTTACGGTCCCGATATGTGCCACAGGTAGGGCAGGCGATGTGTTGGAGTCGTGGTTGACGGCACTGTTCGCAGAGAACGGTGTTAGCTGCGGTGGTACGCCACATGCTCCGGCGCCACCGAGTGCGGGCGCGGGAGAGTTTTCGCTTGGGAACTGGCATGGGAGAACTATCCCGTATACCGGCCCAATTTGCCAAAACACCGGCGAACTAGGGCGCTAGCTCCCCGAGCCCCGGGATATCGCGCAACTTTGCCCAACGGGGGTCGATGTTCTGATGGTTGTGGCCACCGGGATTCTCGGCGATCTTCCCACCGCACTCCGGACATAGACCCAGGCAATCTTCAGAGCAATGGGGTTGCAGCGGCAGATCAAGGATGACGGCATCACGGAACGCAGGAAGTAAGTCGATCTTCTCCTCGACAATCAATAGCGGCTCGTCCTCATCCTCGCCAAGCTCGGTTGGAGCGCTGTAGTAATACAACTCCTGAATCGTGGCTGACACGGGCTCGTGTATCGGATCTAGACATCGGACGCATTCACCTTCGGCCTGCGAGTGGATCTCAAAGCTGGCTAGCACCCCAGTAGAGACGGACTCCACTTTTCCACTAATCGCCAGATTGGTATTTGCTTCGATGGCGATGACATCGATGCCAATCCGTTCAGGATTGGGAAACTCTCGCTTGATCTCAAGGAGCTCGCCTGGTTGTCGCCTTAAGTCATGAATAGAGATGCGAAACGGTGAATTCTGGGAACTCGAGGAGGAGATATCTTTCACGGGGCCGTTCACTCATCTGCAAGTTTCGATAGCGCGTCTTTATCACTGGCGCCAGCAATCCGTTCACGCCCTTTGACGACCGCATCCATAGTCTTGGTCAGAATGACCTCTAGCGTTGCAAGGCGCGAGTCGATATATGAATCAACTTCATCGCGCTGTTCTTGCGCGCTCTGATGCGCTTGACTCACGATTCGTTCAGCCTCTGCGCGAGCAGCAATCACAATCTCGGTTTGTTCGACAAGTCGTGCCGCCTCCTCTCGCGCCATGGCAATAAGTTGTTCGGCGCTGGCACGCCCTTCTTCAATGATGACATCTCGATCGGTGAGCACTCTGGATGCAGCATCCAGATCTGAAGGTAAGTTGACTCGAGCCTCATCGAGAACTGCGAGTAGCTCGCCGCGATGAACTACACACGAAGCGCTAAGCGGAACCGAACGAGCCTCTTCCACCATCGAGATTGCTAATTGCAATTTATCTAGTGACTCCATCTATCTCGTCCCTCCCGACATTCGTTCGAGTAACGCTACATGCACAGCTTCAGGCACATAGGTTGAGACATCCCCGCCGTAGGTTGCCAGCTCTTTTACCAACGATGAAGAGAGGAAGGAGTATTCAGGACGAGTTGCCATGAAATGCGTTTCAATTCCGGAAAGTTGTCTATTCATCTGCGCCATCTGAAGTTCGTAGTCGAAGTCGCTCACCGCACGCAATCCCTTGACAATCGCTCGGATCTCGCGCTCCTTACAATAATCAATCAGAAGGCCACTCCAAGAGTCGACCCGCACATTCGAAATTCCCTTGAGGGTCTCTCCGATCATCGCCATTCGCTCATCGACAGTGAAGAGTGAGCCTTTGGTCCGATTGACCAAGACGGCAACGACCACCTCGTCGAATTGCTCGCTTGCGCGTTCAATGATGTCTAGATGGCCATAGGTGATGGGGTCAAAAGAACCGGGGCAGACCACTCGCATAGGGACACGGTAGCAAGCAACCGACCACTACCGAAACTCAGAAATTAGCGAAATATCCGGTGCCTTCGCCATATTTGCGCTCTTTGATGGCTTCAAACGCATCTGGCCATGTAAATGCCTTGGTTCTTGAGGAGCGTTCGACAATGACGATCGCATCGCGTTTGAGAGCCTGTTCACTGCCAAGACCGGTAAGAACTTTCTCTATCACTGAATTTGCCAACTCGTATGGAGGATCCAAATAGACCACATCAGCCAGAATTGGTTTCTCTGCAAGTGCAAGATAACCATCGACGCTCATTCGCATCACCGAGAATTTCCCGGTTGTTACCGCTCGAATAAGTTCGTAATTATCTCTGGCAACCTGAGCTGCTTTAACATCCTTCTCGACAACGACAACTTCACTTGCCCCTCGTGAGAGCGCCTCCAATCCAACGGCTCCAGTGCCACCATAAAGATCCAAGAATGAAATGCCTTCACAAGTGCCAATCTCGGATTCCAGAGCAGAAAAGATTCCCTCTCGAGCCCTATCCGAGGTTGGGCGAGTGATGCCGGCGGGGGTATTGAGTACTCGACCTTTCGCGCTGCCCGAGATTATTCGCATAATCGTTATGCCTTCTCGATGAAATCTGCGCGCTCGTCACGCTCGAGCTTCTTAAGTTCTTGGAGCAGTGCAGGATGCGTAACCAAATCTGGATCCTCGGCAATTAATTCGTTGGCAATCTCGCGGGATCTCTCGATGATCTTCTCGTCTCGCAACACTCGAAGGAGTCGAAGTTGCGAACGCGTGCCCGACTGCGCAGTACCCAGCACATCACCCTCACGGCGTTGGTCCAAATCAACTCGTGCAAGTTCGAATCCATCAAGGGTCCTTGCCACGGCATGCAATCTTTCCATTGCAAGGCTCTCTCCCTCGACTTTGGTAAGTAATAAGCAGAGCCCAGGTTTACTGCCACGCCCCACTCGACCGCGGAGTTGATGTAATTGTGAAATCCCGAATCGATCGGCATCGGTGATAACCATGACCGTGGCATTAGGTACATCCACCCCAACTTCGATCACCGTAGTGGCAATGAGGCAATCAATCTCACCGGCAGCAAAAGCACGCATGATGCGATCTTTCTCGTCACTTGCAAGTTTGCCATGGAGCATGCCCACTCGGATCGACGCCAACTCCCGGTGTGAGAGCTGCTCGAAGAGCTCCTCAACCGAGTGAGCGCTATCAGAATCATTCTTCTCGCTCAGTTCTATTCGCGGTGCGACTACATAGCATTGGGCACCTTTGGCGACCTCTTCGCGAATCCGCTCCCATGCCCGCTCAACAAAATGAGGCTTCTCTAATTCGTTAATCACATGTGTAGTGATTGGTGAGCGACCTTTGGGCAACTCAGTGAGCGTGGAAATATCAAGATCGCCGAAGACCGTCATCGCAACTGTCCTTGGAATGGGCGTCGCAGTCATCACTAGCAAATGCGGCGGTAATTGAGCTTTTAGTTTGAGTGCATCTCGCTGCTCGACTCCAAAGCGATGTTGTTCATCGACAACGATTAAACCAAGGTCGGAGAATTCGACCCCTTCACTCAAGAGCGCATGTGTACCGATGACGATACCGGCGGAACCATCTTTTATTTGCGCTAGCACTTCGCGGCGAACTGCTACTGGAGTCGATCCCGTTAGAAGGACCACCCGTGTTGCTCGATCGCTACCACCGAGCATTCCCGCACTGGCAAGTTCGCCAAGGGTTGTTGAAATCGAACGGAAGTGTTGAGCAGCTAGCACCTCGGTGGGTGCAAGCAGCGCACCTTGTCCACCAGTATCCACCACGGCAAGAAGCGCTCGTAGCGCGACGATTGTTTTTCCAGACCCGACCTCACCTTGAAGCAAGCGATGCATCGGGTGCCGAGATTTCATATCCGATTCGATCTCCTTCCCGACTGCGATTTGCCCTGCAGTCAATTCGAAGGGCAGATTCCGATCGAAAATCTCCAATAATCCTCCACTTCGAAAAAGTCGTGGTGTCGCATGGAGAGTTTCAAATTGATGTCGCCTTCGCGCTAGCAAAAGTTGAAGTGAGAGCGCTTCGTCGAAGGTCAACCTCTCGAGGGCTTTTGTCGCATCTCCCAGTGACTCGGGCAGGTGGATATTGCGAAGTGCGTCATTGGTACTTGGGAGTCCCATGCGGTAATGCTCAGGCAAGGTTTCGGGAATCTCTTCGATGACATCCAATATCGTCCTAATGCACTGGCCTATCTTCCATGAAGGAAGTTTTGCACTTGCCGGATAGACCGGGATGAGTTTCCCAGCGAATTCGCCCGCAGCTTCTTCTGTGTCGGTGCCGTCGGGAATCAAAAGATATTCCGGATGGGCTAATTGGCGCACACCTTTGTAGGTTCCGATTTTTCCAGCAAATAGCCCGGTGCGACCTACTCGTAATTCGCGTTCCCGCCACGCTTGATTGAAGAAGGTGAGCGAAAGTTTCTTTTTTCCATCACTGACTCGCACTTCTAGAAGTGAGCCTTTCCGACCACGCATCGGACGGTTATTTGTATCAACTATTTCGGCAAGGACAGTGACCACATCGCCATCGTGTAATTGGTCGATATCGGTGAGTTCGCCACGAGCAACATATCGGCGCGGATAATGGCGTAACAACTCCTCGACCGTGCTGTACCCGAAAGCAGTGTGTAGGGCCTTTGCTGTTCGATCACCCAGAGCAGCAGAGAGCTTCGCATCGAGGGCTACCATCTATTCGATACCAATCAATAGTGGGTACCACGCTTGTCCGCCAAAGTATGTCGTCACCTCGACCGATGGTAATTCTGCAGATATCTTGCGAGCTAACTCTTCGACTACTCCCGCAGACGCATTAGCCCCAGAAACCAGAGTGATGATCTCGCTCGCTTGATCTGAACGGAGCCGAATTGCTCGAAAAGCCACATCAACCTCATCGTCACCAAATGCGATGATCTGCCGATCAACGAGTGCAACAACTGAACCAGCAGTCACGATTTCGCTCTCCTGGTTCGGGCTCAAATATTCCATCTGGCGGGGTGCGCGGGCAATTGTGATGGGAACCGTAGCGCGAGCAGCAGATTGCATCATGGAGACTTCACTATCGAAATCACCGACAGCATCTGGGGCATCGGATGAGTGTGTCGAAATTGCTGCCAGGGCTTGGAGCGGCGAGCGCGACTGGATAACGGCAACTGCTTTGCCGGCAGCCGACAGGAGTTCTTGCGCCAGTAACGCACTTTCGTATCCATGAGGATCGTGCGGGATAAGTATTACTTCACTTCCATCCGCAACTAGATCCACCCACTCTTGAGGTGCGACTCGACGCGAATCGAACGCGTCAATCACCTCGACCCCGGACTCACGCATCAACTCTGCAAAACCAGGGCCATTAGCCACCGTTATCAAGACTCGGGTACTCGCACAGCCAGCAACTTCCAGAGCTGTGATTCGAATGTTCTCTGGAGCACTAATCTCCTTGGCAAAAGCAACTGCCTGCTCAGCGAAATCTGTGTGTACATGCACCTTCCAGAATTTCACTTCACCAACAATCAAAAGGCTCGCTCCGATACCAGCAAGGTTCGCTCGAAGTCCTTCGATCTGCTCTTCTGAGACATCTACCAAGTCGTACATCACCTCGTATGCACCATCACTCTTTCGGATCAGCTGCGAACGATGTGAGGAGGGCGTTTGGTTACCTTCTTGCTCAGGCAGATCGCTGAGTGAGGTCGCCTCGCCATCAAGCACTGCCACTAAAGAGCGATAGATCAACTCAATGCCATGAGCGCCCGCATCAATCGTGCCTCGCGATGCCTCACTCGGTGGATTCTTTGCGCTATCAAGTGTCGAAGCGCGAGCAGCTTTCCATGCAGCTAATGCGATCTCGCCATCATGACGAAGTTCACTTCCCCAGGCCGCCACATTTCCCACCGCATCCTTAGCTGCACGAGCGACAGAGAGGATCGTGCCCTCCTTTGGGTCAGCAACCGCTTTCAGTGCGCGTTCGTGAGCTAGCGCGAAGGCTCGAGGTAAGTTTTCGCGCAAGCCATCAGCAAAACCGCGGAAGACTTGACTGAGTAAGACACCGGAATTTCCTTGCGCACCATGCAGGGCACCTTCTGCGGCAGCATCCGCAACGATGTGTAGCTCATCAGATTGCTCATCCGCCACGGCGCTAGCAGCGGCGCGGATGGTGGCTTCCATATTGGAACCGGTATCTGCATCAGCAACGGGATAGAGGTTCTCTGCGTTAAGCCGTTCGCGAGAGCGGGCAATCTCATCCCGAGCCCGTTGGAGCCAGGCTCGAAAGGCCGCGCTATCAAGCTCTCGACGCCCCGCGCTCCCCATATTCCCCACAGTCCCCATAGTTAGGGAGGTTACCGACGATTAGACCGAAAAGGCGGGTCCGCGCTACCCTACGGAGCGCAAATTCACCGCGAAGAGGTGAAATACCTCAAAAACCACCGGAGGCGACCATGGCAGCCAAGTGCGACATCTGTGGCAAAGGCCCACAGTTCGGCAACAGCATCTCGCACTCCCATCGCCGCACCCGTCGTCGTTGGAACCCCAATATTCAAAGGATTCGCACACTGGTCAATGGCGTGACACCTAAGCGGCAAAATGTCTGCGCCGCGTGCTTAAAAGCCGGCAAAGTTTCTCGCTAACCGACTTTCACCAAGTCCACTACGAAAATCAAAGTCTCGTTCGCTCCGATGGGGCCTGTGGCAGTCGCGCCGTAACCCAACGCTGGAGGAATCACCAAGAGTCGCCGACCGCCCTCGCGCATCCCTGGAATGCCATCTTGCCATCCTTTGATGACGCCTCCGAGTGAGAAGCTCACAGTTTGGCCACGATCCCACGATGACTCGACAATCTTTCCGCTCGACCATGCCATCAATGTGTAATGCACCGTCACTGTTGCGCCTGCAGGTGCAACTGCTCCGCCACCCTTGACCACATCTGCCGAGAAGAGCGCAGTGGGTGCTTGCCCTTTGGGTTTGCCAAGTTTTGGAGCCGAAGTGGTATTGCCGGTCACTTTGACGAATTTGCTATCAAGATTGGCTGGCAAGGTCACTTTGGTGATGACCCAAAGATATTTCTTACCCACACGACCACAGGTGAGAGTCTGGAGCCCCTCCTTGCTATCGGTGAATTGAGCTTGAACGCCAAGTTCGGCAGCCTTACACGATTTTGCTGGAGTGGCAGTCGCGCCCTGCGCCGCGGGAGTGAGCCAAGCAGCAAGAGAGAGAACCATTGTTGATGCGATGAAACCGTTGACTTTCCTCATGATCTACTCGCTCTCTCCTTTAGATTATTCAATCTGTCAATTACTTTTCCCAGTGCCACGATCGCTCTGTCAGCTCAAGCGCCACACCACCGAGTGTGATGCGATTTCCTTCGACTATACGCCCAATTCTAATCCATCGTGCCGGCACCTTCGCCAGATTTGCTTCGGGAACGACCACGACAAAAGAGTGTTCCTCACCACTGCGCAAAAAGAGTTCTAGAGTGGAGCAGCCAAGCTTCTCAGAGAACTCTCGTAACTCCTTCATATTCTCATCCTTGATATCCAGATCAATTCCAACAGCGCTGGATTTTGCGAGTTTGGGAAGGTCAGCGAGTAGACCATCGCTGATATCCATCAATGCCGTCATGTTATCAAATCCACACTCAAGTAGATCTTCCGGATGGAAATCTGGGCGTTGAAAAAACCGCACCTGTTCCGATTGTGCATCAGCTACTCCACTACTTAATAGGAGCAGCCCCGCTAGAGAACGACCAGTCATTCGAGTGAGAAAGAGGTGATCACCGGGGCGAGCTCCGGATCGAAGCACCGGTCGTTCAACGCTACCAAGAGCAGTGATTGCGATAGTCAGTGACTTACCAGCCACTACATCGCCGCCGACAATGCTCGCATGATGCGCCTGTGCGACAGATTCGATTCCACGAGCAAGATCGAGCAGATATGAAACCTCTTCGTCACCTGAGGTTGCAATCGCCACAGTCAGATAATGCGGTGTTGCACCCATTGCAAAGAGATCAGCAAGATTAGCGATGGCAATTTTTGCTCCGATATCCTGCGCGCTACTCCAGGTTCGATTGAAGTGCACGCCCTCTGTTGCGATATCTGTGGTCACCACTTGGCGAGCGCCGTGGTTAAGCAGAACCGCTCCATCGTCACCAATTCCGACTTGTACTTGTACTTCTGCTTCTGATTCTTCTTGTGATTCTGGTCCTACTCCGGCTCGAGCTTGATAGATCTGCGCGAAGGCAGCAATCAGCGCGTCCTCCCCGAATTCACGAACCCGCACAGTCTCTCCCGGCGCCAATCGAATCTCACTTTCCGCCTGAGCCTATCCTGCGCTACCGTTGCTCCACACCGGTACCAAAAAGGGGGCGAGCGAATAACATGTCAATTCAGACCTACATTCTTATTCAGACGGAAGTTGGAAAGGCTGCGGCGGTCGCCAAGGCTGTTGGTGCAATTCCTGGAGTCAACATCGCTCAAGGCGTTGGCGGTCCTTACGATGTCATCATGCGCGCCGAAGCTGGCTCGATGGAAGAGTTTGGCCGAACGATCTTGGCAAAGGTGCAAGCAGTGCCCGGAATCACCCGCACGCTCACCTGTCCAGTCGTCAACGACTAATTTCAATTAATTTCGTAATCACTTCTCGATACTCGACGCCCGTAGCTTTCCAAAGCCGCGGGTACATCGATGTGGCCGTGAATCCTGGCATGGTGTTGAGCTCGTTCACGATGATCTGACCGTCGTCGGTGAGGAAGAAATCTACTCGAGCGATTCCGCGACCATCAATCAACGAGAAAGCAGCGAGGGCTAATTGTTGAATCTCCGCTTCGACTTCAGGAGTGATCGTGGCAGGAACGATGAGCTCGGTGGAATCATCGAGATACTTTGCCTCAAAATCGTAGAATTCGTGAGCGCCCAGAATTCGAATTTCACCCACTCGCGAAGCTCGATCCCCCAAGATTCCGCATTCAAGTTCTCGCCCTGATGCAAAGGCTTCGACAACAATCTTTTCGTCAAAATCTTTCGCGAGGGCGACCGCTGCTGCGAGCTCTTCCCAATGCTTGACTTTGCTGATCCCGTTACTTGAACCGGCGCGAGAAGGTTTAACAAATATAGGAAGTGTGAACTCTTCCTTCAGGCGCGAGGTGATCTCATCGCCAAATGTGCTCCACTCTTGCCAAAAGAAGACATCGAAGTCGACCGTCGGAATTCCTGCCTCCATGAAAAGGCGTTTGCAAGTTGCCTTATCCATCCCAACAGCCGACGCCAACACCCCGGCACCGACATAGGGAATATGAAACATTTCCAGCAATCCCTGAACGGTGCCATCCTCGCCATAAGGCCCATGAAGCACCGGAAAAATCAGATCAATTTCGAGATTCTCGCCTCCGGCGAATATCCCTTCACTATTGACGGTGACCGCTGGAGCATCAGCAGGCACGCTGGGCAAATTCCCATTCTTGATGGTCAATTCATCGGTTCGCCCAGTTAAGTGAACCCATTTTCCTTCGTGCGTAATCCCTATGGGAATCGGATCGAATTTCTCGCGATCAATCGCCCCAAGCAGACTTGCTCCCGAAAGACAGGAAATCGAATGTTCGCTGCTTTGTCCACCACAGAGAACGCCAACTCGCAATCGCTCAGTGAGATCTGCAGCCACGAGTAAAGGGTACCTGTTACTAGTGCTCAGACCGAGTGGTTCGACTCATCAGTCTTCGCACCACTTCCTTTGGTGGCATTCCATTTGCCACCACATCGACAACCGCTTCGACAATTGGCATATCAATCTGATGCTCTCGCGCTAGATCAAGAACTGCAGCGGCAGAAGAAACGCCCTCGGCGGTTGTCTTAGTCTCGCTCTGCGCCTGCGAGAGTCCAAGACCTCGTCCTAATCGCTCGCCAAAGGAGCGATTTCGCGACAGTGGTGAGGAACAAGTAGCAACAAGATCTCCCATGCCCGCTAAACCAGCAAATGTCATGGGATCGGCACCGAGTGCAACACCCAAGCGCGTGGTCTCGGCAAGTCCTCGAGTGATAACAGTTGCCTTGGTGTTATCACCCATACCTAATCCACTGGCCATTCCCACAGCAAGTGCCATCACATTTTTTATCGTTCCCGCTACTTCACATCCGACGACATCCACGGAGGTGTAGGGGCGGAAATACGGTGTAGCAAATGCATCTTGTAATTCGACAGCGTGCTCTTCGCTACTGCAGGCAATGACTACCGCTGCGGGCTCTCGTTTGATGATCTCACCAGCAAGATTCGGGCCAGTAGCAACAGCCACTTGTGATTCATCAATTCCTAATTCTTCAAGGATGACCTCGCTCATCCGCGCGTGTGTACTGCGTTCGAAACCTTTCAAGAGACTGACCACTAGCGCCTTTTCAGGCAAGTGTTTGCCCCAATTTCTTAAGTTCTCCCTCAGAGTCTGAGCAGGTACTGCAAGCACCACAACATCCGCATCGCTCATGGCGAAAGCAGGATCGGTGGTAGCGGTGATTTTTTCGGGGAGCACTACTCCGGAGTGAAACCTTGAGTTGGTGTGCTGCTGATTGATTTCATCAATCGTTTCATGGTTTCGACCCCAGATTCTGACGATGTGCTGATGCATATTGTCGGCAGCAATTTGAGCGAAGGCTGTGCCCCATGAGCCAGAGCCCATCACTGCGATCCTTAGCGCGCTCATGATCTCCTTTGCCTCTTTTGGTTCCTCTTGTAATTTCCGATTCGCGGATGCGCGCTCGTTGCAGGATCAAAGCGCACCGATGGCGCTTGCTCCTGACGAATCTCCTGGAGAAGATTGGTGAGGGCATTCATCACGAATTCGGTTGCCTCTCCGACAGCTACTGGATCATCTTCTTTGCCGTACCACTTCGAAAAATCTAGCGGTTTGCCGGCCCAAACATGAAAAGTTTTGCGGGGAAAGAGTGAGATCTTTCGCCCATAGGTAGGCAGCACCGCCTGTGCTCCCCACTGAGCACAGGGCACCACCTGGCTCTTTGTCATAATTGCCAACCTCGCCACCCCGGTCTTGCCCTTCATCGGCCAGATTCCCGGATCTCGAGTAAGCGTGCCTTCGGGGTAGACCCCCAGAAGATGTCCGGCCTTTAAAAATGCGATGGCATGTTCGAATGCCTGGCGCGCGTTAGCGCTCTCGCGCTCCACTGGAACTTGACCAGCACCCCGCAACACCGTGCCAATAAATGGAATTCGAAAGAGTTCGGCTTTACCCAAGAATCGAGGCGCTCGACCATTGTCGTGCAGGAAATGAGCAAATACCAATGGATCGAGATAGGAGATGTGATTCGAGACGCAGATGATCGCCCCGCTCTGTGGGATGTTCTCCACCCCTCGCCAATCGCGCTTTGCGATAGCGAACATCAGGGGCCGCAGGAAGAAGGCGGCAAAGCGAAACCATGGTGTGATGCCCAGAGGCGAACCAGTGGGTGGCGGATAGACAATCTCCGATTGGTCAGCCATATCGCCACCTTACTCGCAGAAACGAAATCGGGGGCCGCGATTTCTCGCAACCCCCGATTTAGTGAAGAGTCTTACTTTTTCTTCTTCTTTGCTGCCTTCTTTGGAGCAGCTTTTTTGGCGCCCTTCTTAGCGCCCTTCTTTGGCGCAGCCTTCTTTGCCGCCTTCTTTGGCGCAGCCTTGGCTACTGGCTTGGGAGCTGGCTTGGGAGCTGGCTCCATCTTGCGAGTGCCTGCAACGATCTCTTTGAGAACCTTTGCTGGGGTAAAGCGCGCGACGGTCTTTGCCTTCACCTTTACTGGCTCGCCAGTAAATGGATTTCGAGCAACGCGAGCCTTCCGTTGAATCTTGCGGAACTTGCCGAAGCCAGCGATGCTGACATCTTCGCCCTTTGCCATGTTGCGAGTGATTGCGTCAATGACGATCTCGACTGCATGGGTGGCTTCTTTCTTGCTGTCGTTGAAGTGAGGTATCAACGACTTGATGAACTGGGCCTTATTCATGAATTCCCCTTTTTTTAAGTTTTGCATCAGTGTCAGAGTGAAAACCCCAACATTGGGCGCAAAAATACGTACCTGAAACCACCTCGTCCAATACCTCGTTGGCGTGTCGGAAAAGAAAAAACGGGAATTTTTCCCACTCTCAAGGGCAAGTTGAGGTTTGCTAACTCCTCGCTGGGAGGGTGCGGACCTTGAAAGAGGGTCGTTTTTCCTCAAATTGGGCGATCGAATCCGCTTGGCGCAGGGTTAGACCGA
>CAZPIJ010000024.1:0-16749 GCA_964586805.1 uncultured Bifidobacterium sp.
GGGCGTGGGAAGAGGGCAACAACGGAATATTCTCGGGTGGGTAGGGCGTAAGCGGGCAGGTAGCGACTCTGCAAAAGCTGCAGATCGAGCGAGTAAGAAAAACTAGGAGCGAAGTGAGCGAAATCCGACTCTCCTCTGAGAAACGCCTTCGACTATTCACTGGTCGCGCTTTCCCCGAGCTGCCCCAAGAGGTCGGCGACGAATTAGGAATCCCACTTACTCCGACATCTGCTTACGATTTTGCCAATGGCGAGATTTTCGTTCGCTTCGAAGAGAGCGTTCGCGGATGCGATGCTTTCGTCTTGCAAAGTCATGCAACCCCAGTGAACAAGCACATCATGGAACAACTCATCATGGTGGATGCACTTAAGCGAGCATCGGCCAAGCGAATCACTGTGATTGCACCATTCTATGGATACGCCCGGCAAGATAAGAAGCATCGCGGTCGCGAACCAATCTCTGCGCGCTTGATGGCAGATCTATTCAAGACTGCAGGGGCCGATCGATTGATGGTCGTAGACCTTCATACATCACAGATTCAAGGCTTCTTCGATGGTCCAGTGGATCATCTCTTTGCCCTGCCACTACTTGCCAACTATGTGGGAAGTAAGGTCGATCGCTCACGACTTACTATCGTCTCGCCAGATTCTGGTCGAGTTCGCGTGGCTGAGCGGTGGTCTGATCTCTTAGGTGGCTGTCCCATTGCCTTCATTCACAAGACTCGAGATCCGCGAATCCCGAACGAATCGAAGACTGGTCGAGTGGTGGGCGATGTAGAAGGACAGACCTGTGTGGTCATTGATGACATGATCGACACAGCTGGAACTATTACCAAGGCTGTCGATGCGCTCTTCGACGATGGCGCAAAAGAAGTCATCGTTGCATCGACACACGCAGTTCTTTCAGGTCCAGCAATCGATAGGTTGAAGAATTCACGAGTGAGTGAAGTGGTTGTGACAAACACACTCCCGATTCCCGAAGAGTCTCGCTTTGATCGTCTTACTGTGCTCTCGATTGCACCTTTATTAGCCCGCGCGATTCGTGAGGTCTTTGAAGATGGCTCCGTGACGAGCCTCTTCGACGGCCACTCGTAACCTTTTTGTAGGGCAGATTTTCCAAATTCCGCCTGCCTGGGTTACTCTTCACTCCTTCCGGCGAGGGGGTGCATATCCCGTCATCGACGGCTAGCTCTAGGGCCTGCCTCGTATCTCGCTGGTAACCGCAACACCACAGCGCAACGGAGGATCAGATGGCCGAAATCAAGATTGCAGCGAAGATTCGCTCAGAGTTCGGAAAAGGTGCCGCTCGGCGTGCGCGCCGCGATGGAGAGGTTCCTGCGGTTATTTACGGCCATGGTGAGAAGCCAATTCATATCTCGCTACCTGCTCGTGAGGTTGGTGTAGCCCTGAAGACCTCGAATGTGTTGCTCGATATCGATCTTGGTTCGCAGGTCGAACTCACCTTGCCTAAGTCTGTAGTTCGCGATCCACTCAAAGGCACTTTGGAACATATCGACCTGATTCTGGTTCGTCGAGGTGAGCGAGTGGTCGTCTCCGTTCCGGTACATGCATTCGGAAAGTACGACCAAGATGGCATCTTGGAGCATGTCCATAACTCCATCGAAGTCGAGGTCGAAGCTACTTCTATTCCTGCGCACCTTGAACTCGATATGGAAGGGCTTGCTGCCGGTTCCTCGCTTTATGCGGCCGATGTCAAGTTGCTCGACGGCATCACCCTAGTGAGCGATCCCAAGATGGTCGTTGTTCACTTGAGTTTGCGCTCTGCAGTCGAAGAAGTCGCCGCACCTGTGGCAGCTGAGGGTGCAGCTGAAGGCGCTGCTGCTCCTGCTGCAGAAGCAGATGCTGCAAAGAGCTAACTAAAAATATCGATCAATTGTTGTAGCGCCCATGACCAGCCACTCTCAAGAGACATGGCTAGTCGTTGGGCTAGGAAATCCTGGCGATAAATACAGCGCGACCCGACACAACATCGGCTTTCAGGTCGCCGACAATTTGGCGCTTCGTCTTCACGAGAAGTTTGCTGCGAGCAAGCATCGCGCTTTAGTCGCCGAAACGCGTTTAGGTTTTGGTGCAGATGCGCCGAAAGTCATTATTGCTAAGCCGCAAACCTATATGAATGATTCGGGGGATGCCGTCTCGCCGCTAGCAAAATATTTTGGCACGGCACCAGATCGAATCATTGCAATCCATGATGAGCTGGATATCGAATTCAATACCCTACGAGTGAAACTTGGTGGTGGAGATAACGGACACAACGGGCTCAAATCTCTCACTCAATCGCTAGCTACCTCTGATTATTTCCGAGTGCGCGTTGGGATCGGGCGGCCCAATACCCCACAAGATACTGCAGATTATGTCTTGGATAATTTCAGTCGTAATGAAAAGTCCGCACTACCTGAGCTCCTTGATCGAGCATGCGATGCAATCGAGTCCTTAATCACCAAAGGATTAGAAAACACCCAACAGAATTTCAACCAATAATCAGCCGGTATTTCGTAGCCCCGCAGCGATTCCATTTATAGTCAGCAGTAAAGCGCGGTTGAGCGTGCCATCATCGTGTGCACCGTTTCGAACCTTCTGTAGCAACGATACTTGGAGTAGTTGCATAGGGCGCAGATATACATCACGGATTGCAAGAGTCTGAGCAAGAATTGGTTGATCGCCAAGGAGTGCATTCTTTTGCGTGAGGAGAAGGATCTCGTCAACAGTTAGTTGATATTCACTTCGAATTTCATCAAAGAAGTGTTTTAGGTCATCATCAACCAACGAATTCACATAATGCTCTGCAGTGTGTAGATCGGTTTTGGCTAGTGTCATTTCGACATTGCTGATGAAAGTCTTGAAAAAGTGCCACTCGTCAAACATTTGCTTGATGATTTTGCTCTGCCCGGCCTCACGCGCGGCCTTCAAACCGCTACCCACGCCAAACCAACCCGGAACAATTTGTCGTGATTGCGTCCAGCCGAATACCCATGGGATTGCACGCAATCCAGAGAGTCCTGTGTCAGAGTCCGGTCTTCTCGATGGTCGAGAACCCAGATAGAGATTGCCAAGTTGCTCTACTGGCGTTGATTGATAGAAGTAACGAGGCAAGTCGGGGTGGTCAATCAATGCGCGATAACAGGACATCGCTGCTTTGCTGATGACCTCCATGCACGAATCCCATGAGTTGAGGTCTTTGGCACTTTGTCGTGGCGCCCTGTTGAGTACCGTTGCTTCCAGTGATGCTGCGAGTATCAACTCGACATTCTCTCTGGCTAATGAGGGAAGGGAATATTTATCTGAGATTACTTCCCCTTGCTCGGTCATCTTGATTTCGCCATCGAGTGAACCCCAAGGAAGGGCAAGAATCGCATCGTAAGTAGGGCCACCGCCACGACCGACCGAACCGCCTCGGCCATGGAAGATTCGTAGATGGATTCCTTCGGTGCTTGCAAGGTCACGGAGTTTTCGTTGCGCCCGATGAATCTCCCACTGACTCGTAGTGATTCCGGCATCCTTATTGGAATCCGAATAGCCCAACATCACCTCTTGGATTGAGCCACGCAATTCGACAATCTCTCGATACTCGGGGATGGCAAGAAGCCGTCCCAAGATTTGGTCAGCTGCCTGCAATTCAGCAACAGTTTCTAGCAGTGGAACGAAACCAATCAATGCGCTGCCTTCGTTGAGGTTAACCAATCCAGCTTTCGCGGCAAGCACGACAGCAGCAAGTAGATCACCTGCTGATTTGGTCATCGAAACGATGTAACTCTCGATTGCCTCGTCTCCAAAGGTTTCGATGATCTCGCCCATAGTGCTGAAAGTGTCGTAAGTCTGCAGCGCGCGTGCATCGAGGATAGACCGGTCGATAGGTTGGCTATTTCGCAGCTCCGGCAGGAGTAACGCCATGCGATCTTCGTCAGAACGCGCAAGGTAGTCGGTGATGCCCTGTGATCGAAAATATTGGTCGAGCACATGATGATGTTGGCTTGCATGTTCGCGAACATCCAAAGTTGCATGAGTCAGGCCGAAAGCCGAAGCAGTTCGGATCAATTGTTCCAACTCCCCAGAGGCGATGAGTTCGCCTTTGTGAGCCAGCAAAGAATCGCGCATCAACAGCAGATCATCAAGAAGTTCTTGGGTATTTGCGTAATCACGGCCAGGTTCGTGTGCGCCCCCGTTCGCGTGTCGGCGCTGTGTAAGGACCAATTTATGGCGAATTGCAGTTGCTTTCAATCGATAAGGCTCCTCGACATTTAACCTCTTGAAGCGATCTTCGAATTCGGGGATGTTAGCCAGATCTTCTTCTATAGAACGAAGTAGTTCGTCGCTGGCTCCTGCAAGTCGCGCAGATACAGATAAAGATTGTCGAAGAGCATCAAGTTTTTCAAGAAGCACTCGAACTGCATGGCCAACTTGAAGTGTCACGGTTTGAGCCGTGACTTTAGGGGTGACATTCGGATTACCGTCGCGGTCGCCGCCAATCCAACTACCAAAAGATAGTGGTCGCGCTTGCGGGTCTAACGCAATGCCATATTCCTCAAGTTCATGCGCGAAGTCATCGAGAACTTGCGGGACGGTGTAGCGATGCAAGTCATCGAGATAGTAGAGCGCATTGGTTGCTTCATCGAGAGGTTCTGGTTGTTCCAGCCGCAATTCGTCGGTTTGCCATAACAACTCAATAGCCTCTGCAAGTCGCTTATCTCGCTCACGAATGTTCTTCTCGTCAAGAAGTTGTGCGACAGTACCCAGTTTGCTCAATACCGATCGACGAGCAGCTTCGGTTGGGTGTGCGGTAAATACTGGACGGACAGAGAGCGTTGCGACTGCTCGAGCTAATTCTTCACGACTAATCTTGGCGTCAGAGATTTTTGCGAATGTCTGCTGTAGCCAGGATTCTCCGTTGACTCTTCCCTCGTACAGCGCTCTAGCGCGGTGTACCTGCTCTGCGATATTTGCTAGATGAAAGTAAGTACTGAACGCCCGCACGAGTTTGATGCTTTCGTTGACATCAACTTTCTCCAGGATGTTCGCGCCAAGGGGTGAATCCTCACGGACTGCAAGACGAACTGATTCGACCAGATCAAGAAGCCCTTGGCCTTCTTGACGCACCAGAGTCTGCCCGAGCAATTCACCGAGTCGCCGCACATCTGCACGAAGGTTCGACCCTTGATCTTGCATGGTCATATCTTGGCAGAGCGATACGGGTACTCTTACCTCGAATGCTTTTCAAGCCCCCCCGCCTAGCGGAAAAGGGGGCTCGTTGGCATTGGGGACCAGTTGGATCGAGGAAGGTGAGGCGGGCAGTCAGATGCGCACTCCTCTTACAGAGTTGGTTGATGCAATCGGCCTCGGTAGCTGGGTCGGTGATCTGCGTGCGCCGCTTGCAGCCAGCTCATTTCTCATCGCTGCGAGGATTAGTGAAGAGAAAAAGCACGGAGATGAGCAGCGGCTTACCGTCGTGCTCACCGCCAATCATGGCGAGGACCTAACCACTGAGCTGCGAGCGTTCTTGCCGAATGAACGGATAGCGCTGCTGCCTCACTGGGAGACCCTGCCGCACGAGCGAATCAGTCCCCAGAGCGACACCATTGCGGCCCGATTCTCTGCTTTGCGCGCACTTCGACGAGGCGAATGCGATCTCATGGTGGTGCCGGTTCGCTCATTGCTCCAGCCCTTCATTCGAGGTTTTGGTCTCGAAGAGGTACCAGAGTTCACTACCGGTGGCACGATCAGCATGGATAGCGCGCTTAGGTCGTTACTCGAGTTGGGTTATGTACGAACCGACTTAGTTGAGAAACGGGGCGAGTTTGCCCAACGAGGTGGCATTCTCGATCTCTTTCCACCGCAGTTACAACACCCAATTCGTGTCGAGTTCTTCGACGATCTGATCGATGAAGTTCGTTTTTTTGCGGTTGCCGATCAAAGATCCCTCGAGATATGCCACGAGACTGTTCCGGCATTGCCTGCTCGAGAAATCCTCATGACCGATCAGATTAGAGAACGGGCAAGCTCTTTAGCTCCTGAGTTTCCCAGGCTTGCGGAGATGTTCACAAAGATCAGTGATGGTGTTCCAGTTGAAGGAATGGAGGCGCTACTTCCAGTTTTAGTCGATGACATGGAAACCCTGATCGAATTGATACCTCAAGGTTCGCAGCTCATCACAGTTGGGCCAGAGTTGATTCGCTCCCGATCAATCGAATTAGTAAAGACGGGAGCTGAATTTCTCGAGGCATCATGGCTAAATGCAGCTGCAGGAAATAGCACGCCTATCGATCTTGGAAAATTGCAGACGCACTCATTCCATGATCTTGAGAGTGAATTCGAGAGGGCAAAGGCGCGTTCGATCACAATCAGTGCTATTGCCCCGTTTGGTGGCGGCGAAGAGATTGTTGATTCGGGTATTGATGGAATCACTCCATTTCGAGGCAATGCTGAACACCTTTTTGCTTTCATCCACGAGAAGATCGATGCAGAGTGGTCGGTTCTTATCACTTCCTCGGGAGAGGGCACGCTCGAGCGCTATGGTGAATTGCTCAGTAGCGAGGCAATTCCCATCTCGAATGCGTTTCAACGAGGGTCGGTCTTCCTGGTGAAATCTGGGATCCGGCACGGGTTCATGATCCCCTCCCAAAAGTTTGCTCTCGTTACCGAGAGAGATTTTGCAGGAAGCAAGGCTCAGGATGGCGAGAAGAATTCGTTAGCTTCACGACGAAAGAATCGGATTGATCCACTGACTCTTAAAGAGGGTGACTACATCGTCCATCAGGTGCACGGCATTGGTCGTTTCGTTGAGATGCTTGAAAGAGTAGTGAATGGCACTACTCGGGAGTATCTGGTTATTGAGTATGCATCGAGCAAAAGAGGCCAAAGTGCTGATCGCCTTTACCTTCCCACTGACTCTTTGGACCAGATTTCCAAGTATGTGGGTGGGGAGGCACCGGCAATTCATCAGATGGGTGGGGCGGATTGGCAGAAGGCGAAAGGCAAGGCGCGCAGAGCGGTCAAACAAATCGCGGCTGAATTGATCCAACTATATGCAGCTCGTACGAGTTCTCCAGGTTTTGCATTTTCTCCAGATACGCCATGGCAACGAGAACTTGAAGACGCTTTCGCGTATGTCGAGACCATCGATCAAGCTGCGACAATCACAGAAGTGAAGAAGGACATGGAAGCCTCCTATCCAATGGATCGCATCGTTTGCGGCGATGTTGGGTTCGGTAAGACCGAGATAGCAGTGCGTGCTGCTTTTAAGGCAGTGCAAGATGGCAAACAAGTGGCGTTACTCGTTCCGACTACTCTTCTTGTGCAGCAACATCTAACGACTTTCTCAGAGCGCTTTGCGGGTTTTCCCATTAAATTGGCCGGACTCTCGCGATTTGCACGAGCGAGCGAGATTAAGAAGTCATTGGCTGATCTAGAGGCTGGGCTCATCGATGTGGTCATCGGTACCCACCGGCTCCTTTCTGACGATGTTCAATTCAAGGATCTGGGCCTAGTAATCATCGATGAAGAGCAGCGATTTGGCGTGGAACATAAAGAGAAGTTAAAGAGGTATCGTGCACATGTCGATGTGTTGTCGATGTCAGCGACGCCGATACCTCGAACTCTTGAGATGTCGATAACGGGAATTCGCGAGATGTCGATTATGGCAACTCCGCCTGAAGAAAGACATCCAATCCTCACTTATGTCGGTGGTTACGAGGAGCGACAGATTGCAGCAGCAATTCGGCGCGAATTACTTCGAGATGGCCAGGTCTTCTACATTCACAATCGAGTGAACAGCATCGATTCCTGTGCTAGAAGAATCTCTGAACTCGTTCCAGAGGCACGAATCCGAATAGCACATGGACAGATGAGCGAAAGCGCACTTGAAGATGTGATTCTTGCCTTCTGGGAACGGGAATTCGATGTTCTTGTATGTACGACAATTATCGAAAGCGGAATAGATATCCCCAATGCAAATACTCTCATTGTCGAACAGGCAGAGAAGATGGGTCTCTCGCAACTTCATCAACTTCGTGGACGGGTGGGTCGAGGACGCGAGCGAGGTTATGCATATTTCCTCTACGACCTCAATAAACCATTGACCGAAACTGCACACGACCGACTTGTCACAATCGCGGCAAATACCGAGTTAGGTTCGGGGATGCAAGTTGCATTGAAGGATCTTGAGATTCGTGGTGCCGGGAATCTCCTTGGCGGTGAACAATCAGGACACATCGCCGATGTTGGTTTTGATCTGTACATGCGCATGATTGGGGAGGCAGTTGCGGATTTCAAGGGAGAAAGACATCAGGAAGTGGATTGCAAACTTGAATTACCAATTGATGCATATCTGCCACATGATTATGTAGATAGCGAGCGAGTGCGCCTGGATCTCTATCGTCGACTCGCAAGTGCGAGGTCACCCGAGGATGTCGATCAAGTCGACCAAGAGCTCATCGATCGCTTTGGTTCTTATCCAGCCACAGTCGGTAGTTTGCTTGCGATAGCGAAATTACGGGTGCGCGCCAAAGAGCTCGAGTTGAGCGAGGTGATAATCCAGGGTAAACATCTGCGGCTGGCACCGATATCACTCTCGGACTATCTGACGGTTCGGATGGATCGCCTCTATCCTGGCTATATATATAAGGCGAGTCTGGCTACCTTGCTACTGCCCTTGCCCCAAGCCCAGACGGTGGCCTTCCAACGCGAGAAATTAGGGGATACTTCTCTTCTGGCGTGGGTCGCTCAAGCTTTAGAGTCCACCATTCGCCAAGGGAGAGCATGAGTCAGGCTAAAAGATTTAGGAAATACCGGAAACACAGGGAACATAAGGAGATGAACCAAGTGGTCACGAGAAAGCTAGCCAAGCCAGGGAAATCAGGGATAGTGGTTATGTTGCTGCTAGGACTCGGCCTTCTTCTCTCAAGCTGTAGCAATCCTTCTGACGCAGCGAGTTTTTCTGGTGGGAAAATCTCTGTCGAGAGGTTGCAACTAAGCGTCTCCACAATCATCGATGAGCGAGTGAAGTTTCAAACCACTCCGCAAGACGGATATTCCGGAGCCGGACTGACTCGTAACCAACTGGACTTCCATATTTTCACAGCTCTGCTCAATGAAATAGCGAAAGAAAGAAATGTCGCTGCTCTTCCTGGAGAGATTGCTGCCAGGCGCGCCGATCTCCTGCAGAGCGTAGGAGGACAGGAGCAACTCTCGCTTGCACTTGTGAATGCAGGTATTGCATCGATCGATTTTGATCAGTATCTCTCGCTTTTGGTACTTCAAGAGAAGTTACAACCCATCATTGCGCCAGGAGCGACAGACAATAGCCAAGTTTTGCAAACCCTTCGTAAACTTTTGGCTGAGACTGCAGTGAAAATGAAACTTACTGTGAATCCTCGATACGGTAAATGGAATATCGAGACGAATCAGGTCGAGGAAATTGATCCCACGGGCGGGGCGCTGCCAAAAGCGCAGAACTAGTGGGAACCTCTGAAGAGCGAAGCAACCTGCTGCGATTAGCAGAGGTGATGGATAGATTGCGTTCGCCTGGGGGTTGTCCTTGGGATGGCGAGCAGACACATAAGTCATTGCTGACCTACTTGCTCGAAGAGAGTTACGAGTTCATCGATGCAGTGGAGCGCGATAATCGGGACGATATGGTTGAAGAGCTTGGTGATATTCTTTTGCAAGTTTATTTCCATGCTCGAATGGGCGAAGAACGCGAAGAAGAACCCTTTTCGATCGAAGAGGTAGCGGCTCTGATTTGCGAGAAGCTCATTCGACGCCATCCACATGTCTTCACCGCTGATTCGACGACTGTGCTCACTTCGGAGCAGGTGAAAGGAAATTGGGAGAAGCTCAAGTCAGCTGAGAAATCCCGTACTTCACCATTCGAAGGCGTTCCAATGAATCAACCTGCGCTCTCGCTGGCCGCCAAGATGCTTCATCGTGCCAAGAAACATGGACATCACATTCCTGTGAGCGCAGATTTCCCCGTAGCAGGCGAGATAACAGAAGAACGAATCGGAGAGTTACTTTTTGCGGTGGTAGCGCTTGCCGATCAACATGGAATCGATCCAGAGTTTGCACTTCGTGCCAAAGCGCGGCGCCTTGGGTCGGAAAGTAAGTAGGAAGAGTTAGGATTCGTCAACATTCGATGAGAGAGCGGAGTGGTTGGATATGTCCTCGATAATCTCGGTGATTGCCCGTGAGATTCTTGATTCGCGCGGAAACCCAACCATCGAAGTGGAAGTGCTTCTTGCCAGCGGCGCTCGTGGTGTCGCGGCGGTTCCTTCAGGTGCATCAACCGGTGCACACGAAGCGGTAGAACTCCGCGATGGACAGGCTCGTTATGGCGGCAAAGGTGTGCAGAAGGCAATTGCGGGTATCAAGAGCGAGTTGGCCCCTGCAGTCATCGGAATGGATGCAGGGGATCAACGAGCGCTCGACGAGCGGATGATTGCCCTTGATGGAACCGCAAACAAATCTAGATTGGGTGCCAACGCGCTCCTAGGAATTTCATTGGCAACATCCAAAGCAGCAGCAGCCGAAGCTGGAAAATCACTTTTTCACAACCTTGGTGGCGACCAGGCATCGTTGTTGCCAGTGCCGATGATGAACATCCTCAACGGTGGCGCACATGCCGATACCAATGTGGATATCCAAGAATTCATGGTGGCGCCCTTTGGCGCACCCAGCTTTGCAGAATCACTTCGTTGGGGCGCCGAGATTTACCACAGTCTAAAATCGGTATTGAAGAAACAAGGTCTCGCAACGAGTATCGGCGACGAGGGTGGTTTCGCTCCGAACTTAGCGAGTAATCGAGCAGCATTAGATTTGATTCTCTCTGCAATCGAGAAAGCCGGCTTTGCTCCGGGTGCAGATGTTGGATTGGCTCTTGATGTTGCGGCTACCGAATTCTACGAGAGCGGTAGCTACACATTTGAGGGAAGCGCACGAAGCGCAGATGAGATGATCTCGTACTATCAAGAACTTGTTGACGCATATCCATTAGTCTCGATTGAAGATCCTCTCGATGAGAATGATTGGAGCGGTTGGGTGGCAATCACTCAGAAAATCGGTGATCGAGTACAACTAGTTGGCGATGATCTCTTTGTAACCAATCCCAAGCGATTGGCTGATGGCATAGACATAGGCGCTGCTAATGCGCTCCTGGTCAAGGTCAATCAGATTGGAACTTTGACCGAAACCCTTGATGCAGTTTCGTTAGCCCATAAATCCGGTTATAAATCCATGATGAGCCACCGCTCAGGAGAGACCGAAGACACCACCATTGCCGACCTGGCGGTAGCAGCAGGTTGTGGTCAGATAAAGACCGGCGCTCCCGCTCGCTCAGAGCGAGTGGCTAAGTACAATCAACTCTTGAGGATCGAAGAGGAACTTGGTTCTCGTGCGAAGTTTGCAGGCAAGGGTGCATTTCCTCGTTTCAAAGGGTGATAGGGAGAGCAAGAATTGGCGATCAAGCGAGGAGTCACGGGTAGATTCATCGCGATATCGGTGGTTATCTTTATTATCGCTCTGACCATCGCGCCGCCCGCGCAGAGATACTTCACGCAACGGGCACAAATCAACGCCATCGAATCCGAGATTGCTCTCCGCAAGGAGCGTCTTGCGCAAGCAGAGATGGAATTACAAAAGTGGCGGGATCCGAACTATGTCCGGTCACAGGCTCGAGAGCGACTGCACTTCGTACTCCCGGGTGAGCGGCAATATATTGTCGTTGGTGTCGAGACCACCGAGAGTGCAGCAGAGAAAAAGAAGACACCAATCGCGAGCAAACAATTCGGTAGTGCGCCCTGGTATACGAAATTAATCTCATCTATACAGCAAGTTGCCGCCGAGTCTGGTTCGTTGCCCTAATGGATAAATCCGCCGCGCAATCACGGAAGGCAACGCAGCGCGACCTGGCCATCATAGAAGCGCAATTAGGTCGAACTCCTCGCGATGTCCATGCAGTTGCCCACCGATGTCCCTGTGGCGAAGTTGATGTCGTCGAGACTCCGCCGCGGTTGAGTGATGGCACGCCATTTCCCACCTTCTATTACGCGACTTGTCCGCGCCTGACGGGTGCGATTTCTACGCTCGAGAGCTCGGGATTGATGGCGCAGATGAATGAGCGTCTCGAAGGCGATCCTGGCCTACAAGGGGAGTACTACTCCGCACATATCGACTACATGGCTGCGCGAGAAGCGCTAGGAATGTCCGTTCCTGAGGTTCAGGGGATATCTGCCGGCGGAATGCCAGAACGAGTCAAATGCCTACACTCTTTGATTGCACACTCGCTCGCTGCGGGTGAAGGAGTCAATGTGTTAGGTGATGAAGCGTTGGCAAAATTACCAACTTGGTGGAGTGACCAGCCCTGCTCCGACACCGTAATCGAGATTGAGGCTGCCCATTAGCGTTCTTGCTGCGATTGATTGCGGCACAAACTCCATTCGTTTGCTCATCGTTCGTGATGGCCAAGAGGTGCTCCGCGAGATGGAGATCGTGAAGTTGGGCGAGGGAGTAGATCGTACAAAGAGTTTCTCTCCGGCTGCGGTTGAGCGCACGCTCAGTGCGGTACGGAAATTTAAAATGCTCATCGATGAGAACAAAGTGGAGAAAATTCGGTTCTGCGCTACAAGTGCTACCCGCGATGCTGAGAATCGAGAGATTTTCATTAAACCTGTGGCAGAGATTTTGGGTGTGGTGCCAGAGGTAATCGTCGGCACTGAAGAGGCTCGGCTCTCTTTTCTTGGTGCTACAGCAGAGTTGCCTCGAGAATTAGCACCTTTCCTCGTGGTGGATATCGGTGGTGGCTCAACCGAGTTTGTCTTCGGCCACGATGATGTGGCAAGTGCGATCAGTGTCGACATTGGATGTGTGCGCATGACTGAACGCCACTTCGTTGCAGACCCGCCGAGTGCTATCGAGATTGAGCAAGCACGAGTTGATATCAATAACGCCATCGATCGAGCCCAGTCTAAAGTTCCCATAACGAGCGCACGGACTTTGGTTGCGGTGGCCGGAACTGCGACAACTGTTGCGGCAGCCGCACTGGATTTGGTGAGTTATCAGCGCGAGCAAATCCACGGTGCACGCATCCCTGCGAGCCAGACGGTGGCAGTCTCCGATTGGCTGCTCTCATTGCCACGGGATGAGAGGGCAGAACTTGGTTACATGCACCCCGGACGAGTCGATGTGATCACCGCTGGCTCTTTGGTCTTGGCAGAAATCATAAAGCGAACAAAAGCAGAAGAATTCGTTGCGAGTGAGCGGGATATTCTCGATGGCATCGTTGCATCTCTTAGATAGTCAGATCGTCTCTTGCCAGAGATGCCCAAGACTTGTGCAGTGGCGCGAGGAAGTAGCTCGGGTGAAGAGGAAGTCGTATCAAGATCAAGAGTATTGGGGAAAACCAGTTCCTGGATTTGGCCCTGATGATGCAAGGATTGTAATAGTCGGTCTAGCTCCTGGTGCACATGGAGCAAACCGAACCGGCAGGGTCTTCACAGGTGATTCATCGGGGGATTGGTTGTATTCGGCGCTCTACAAGAGTGGACTTGCCAACCAACCCAGCAGCACTTCAGTAGATGATGGATTGATTCTCGACTCGGTTCGCATTCTCACCGCTGTGCGATGTGTGCCACCTGGAAATAAACCAAGCACCGAGGAACGCGATAATTGTCTGCCGTGGTTCACGACAGAGTTGAAGGCACTGGAACACGCTCGTGTTTTCATTGCTCTTGGTGCATTCGCATGGGGTTCGTTATGGCGAGCGCTCATTGAAATCGGGAAGCCGCTGCCGAGTGAAAAAGTGAAATTTTCCCATGGCGCAACCGTCCAATTCGGTGATTGTTTGCTCCTTGGCTCGTACCACCCGAGCCAGCAGAACACCTTTACCGGCGTGCTCCAGCCGGGGGCGATGGAGAAGATCTTCACTAAAGCAGGTAGATTTGCGCACCACTGATTGAGATCTCAAATATTGCCCCGGTAGCCCAATGGCAGAGGCAGAGGACTTAAAATCCTCCAAGTGTGGGTTCGACCCCCACCCGGGGCACAAGTTGGTTTAGTAGCGCAAATTAGTTGACGACTTTTGCTTTATTTCTACTTTCAAATAGGAGTATTAATGCATACATGCTCATCGCTAATAGTGAGGTGCCGAGCATTAACCAAATCTCTCTAATAATTGCATAAATTGCCCATAAACTTACGCTGCAGATTCCGATCACCAGCGCCTGCTTAGAAACAGCTGATTTTGTGAGAACCTCTTGATTCTTAAATGATTTAATAACCTGCGGAGATTGTGAAAAAACCGAAATTACGAGAGTTATAGAGAGAAGAATTTCTGGGATTTTTAGAATAAAGAATGAAACGAGAAGAGCAATTGCCATCAGAAGAGCGGTTGACTTAACCAAACTTCCATATAGAGCCACCACAACACTTCCAACAATAAGTAAAGTCACGATATTGCAAACAATGGTAGATGCTGAAGAAATTCTCACTCCATAAGCTGCCCATGCACAATACATAGAAAACATCAAAACCCACGCGACTAAACTGACTCCCTCGCCATGACCCAGTTTTCGAATCCGAAGTGCTTGTGGAACCCCGACATAAATCCCAAGGCCACCCGCAATAAAGCCCAGAATCTCAATTGTATTCATGTTGATTCCTCCCCCTGAAAGGCTCGGATAACCGGGTGTTAAATCTGGTGACGAATTCGAAAGTGAAGGAATTCGGCATAACCATAGTCTAACTTGATATTCGTGACTAAAGGGTGGGGCTAGCCCCACATTTCTTGGATCAAAAATTCGGCATACTTGCAGCTTCAGCACTATCAAGTATTGTGGGAAACATGAGAAGGAGAATTCTTCGATTTGCAGTTGCCTTACTCGCCCTTATTTTTACTTCAAGTCATCTTTTTTACCCTGCGAAAGCAGAGGATATAGTCGACCAAGCTCGGCCGATTATGCTTTATTGCGACAAAGCACTCTACGCGTGCGATGGATATCAACCTGTATCAGATGAGCAATATCTTCCACCTTGGGCGCCTGCATTTAAGAATGTGCAGGGGTATTACCACAACGACTTAGTCGGTATTTATAGATTCCCCTCTTACGCAGTGGCTATCACTCGGGACAGCGAAGGTAATGGCACTTCGGTCGTATCATGTACTGATATTGGTAGCGCAGAATGCAGAGGAACTGATGTGCATTTCCGAGCAGATCTGCCACTGTGTTCGATTCAGACGACAATCGATTGCATGCGCGAGATCTCGATCCTTGATGCAGAAGGCAAGGCGCTCGAATATTCGATAGTTGGTGAGTTCCCAACTGGAAACCCACAGTACTTCAAGGGGAGCGCTGCGTTGAAGGTCCCTAATGGTGGTGGACCCACGCTCATCAAAGTGCCAGGAGCTCCACACAATGGTGGCAATCTCTATTTAGTTAAGTCACAAATGACTGGTGCAAAACTTCAACCCAAAGTAGCTTTCGAGATGGAGAGTTTTGCAATTTCTATTACCGCGGTGAAATTAGTTGATGGCAAATACACATACAGTGGTGCGAGCACCAACCCCAAGCTATACACAAGGGGTTTTTCAAATATTGGAAGAGAAGATGGAACTTATCCCTCAATTTGTGGTATAGCGTCGCCAACGCAGTGTGCTGCTAAATATTCTTTGCCGACGGGAATTCGTTTTGGCGTTACAGTGGATCTCTCAAGGAAGATCTCGGGCTGGTTGCATGGGCGAGTCAAAGGACCAATTGTTGATGTCTCAGTCAATAAAGTCGGCGGTAACACCATCAAAGTAAGCGCAGAACCCATCAAGATTCCGGTGAATTCTATCTGGGTGAGTAACGACACAGCAGCACAGAGCATCAAAGATTTTTACAAAGGTAAGAGCAATTCTGGATCTCCACTCTTTGGAAACGAAAATAAAAGTAAGCCGTTGAGCGAAATTGCGTTGATGCGTGATGGCAATACTGGCCACAATTCAGAGACTTTTAACGAGTATCTAGCCTGGCTCACCACACTTGGAGATAGAGCTCAGGCACTTCCTACCGCATGGTCGTTGCAGACTATGGGAAATTATCAAATTCCAAATGAGATACGACAGTGCCTGGAAAAAATAGACTCGTTGGCTGGGATAGTGACAACGAACGCTGCTGAATATCTCGATGGTCCCCCAAGTTTTGATAAAGCGCGAGGAACGCTCGATTACAAAGTGGCTGCTACGCACTATGAACCAGATGGCAGCACGGTCTTCAAGGGGACCTACGATCTTGTAATGAATTCCTCTGTCGCGCGATGCATCTACGGTTTTACGAACGCGCCTATTAGCGCAACTGTCCTAATAACTTCCGACGAGGGTGAGAGCAATGTAGCCACTCAAGTGGTCAAAGAGGAGGCCGGTTGGCTTGCACTTGGCGCGTATAACTTTACTTACTCTTCTCCAACGATAAAAGTGAAACTTACCGGAACTCCAGTAAAAATGATTACCCATGTGAAGTCTGTGAAAATCACTTGCGTGAGAGGAAAAGTAGTCAAGGAATTCTCTGCGAAAAAATGCCCAAAAGGTTTCAAGAAGAGGGGCTAGTTACTTCTTCTTCCACCCTGTGGGGCACATCGGTTTAGGCGCGATAATATTCTTAACTTGCTTTCCTTTTACGCAAGTCATCGTGTAACTCTTGGTTCTATTACTTTTAGGCGCGGTCATTCCGTTATCTGCTGGCTGGTTCTTCTCTGTACTTGGCTT
>CAZPIJ010000025.1:0-3160 GCA_964586805.1 uncultured Bifidobacterium sp.
CGATGATCTGATCACCGATTGAATAGTAGGGATGAAGAGAGGACATCGGATCTTGAAAGATCATCGCAATATTCTTTCCACGGATCTTTCGAATCTGCTCATCTTCAAGATTTACCAGCTCGATATTCCCTGCATCGCCACGCATGATTGCGCCACCACTGATTCGGGCTGCTCGCTTTGGGAGTAGACCCATCAGGGCAAGATTGGTCACGGTCTTACCGGAGCCAGATTCACCCACGATTGCCAGGGTCTCGCCTCGTTCGATGGAGAATGAAACACCATCTACGGCTTTGACGAGCCCGTCAGTTGTTGGGAATTCGACCCGTAGGTCGGTAACTTCGAGAAAACTCATGCAGCAACCCGGACTCGGGGATCGATGAAGGCGTACAGGATATCCACGAGCAAATTCATGAAGATCACTATCGCAGCCGCAAGAATCGTTGTTGCCACGATTATGGGCAAGTCAAAGTCGACTACTGCGCCAAGTGAGAGTCGTCCCAAACCCGGGAGATTAAAGACCGCCTCAGTGAGGATTGCCCCACCTAAGAGCCCTGCAAAATCAAGTCCTGCCATCGTGGTCAGAGGAGCAAGGGCTGCGCGCAAAGTGTGCTTGCGAAGAACCACCTTCTCGCTCAAGCCCTTGGCTCGGGCGGTGCGAATGAAATCTTCGCTCAATGTTTCAATCACCGCGTTACGGACGAAGCGGGTATAGAGCGCTGCGTATGCGAAGGCGAGCGTGATCCACGGCAAAATCATCGTGTTCAACCATTCCAACGGACTCTCAAATAATGGCGTGTAATTCCCCGATGGGTAGGGCAGGATTCGCCACTTCACCACCACGAAGACCAAAAGCAAAAGTCCAGTGACGAAGGTAGGCAGCGATGTTCCAATCAGCACGAAAATCGTGCTGCCAGTATCTGCGGTTCTGCCGCGATGTCGTGCCGCCACGATTCCTAAGCCCACCCCCAAGATCAACCAGAGTACGAGAGCGCCAATCGCGAGAGAGAGCGTCACAGGAAGGGCATCGATAATTGCATTAGTCACACAGGCATGCTCTTGATAGGAGTAACCAAAACTAGGCGCAGGACAGAAAATAGTCGCAGCCCCCTCGCCAAAGGTGCGACCGACAAATAAACCTTTGAGGAATGTGATGTACTGCTGCCAGATAGGTAGGTCATAACCTAGACGAACTCTATTTGCCTCGATAATCGCAGGATCGTTGCAGTTCTTACCACAAGTGAGTGCGGCGGGATCGAATGGCAGGATGGCGAAGATCAAGTAGACAGCAAAACTAACTGCCAAAAGAATCGCGATCGCGACGGCAATTCGCCTTGCTAAGTAATTGAGCATCAGACGCCTCCTTTATTTAGACGATATTTAGCCCATATTTAGATTGAGGTGGGGGATTTCTCCCCCACCTCAACTATTCGCGTCCTAGTTAGGACTTGATTTTGATGTCACCAAAGGATGGCGCACCCTGTGGTTCCCAGAAGAAGACTCCCTCAAGCTTGGAGCCCCACATCTCTTGAGTCTTCGAGAAGACTCCAGGAATGACCCACATTTGGTCCATGACATATTGGTTGAGTGCAGCCCACTCTTCGCCCTGTTTCTTTCGATCAGGTTGTGAGCGGTTGGCCTCTGCACGCTGTTTGAACTCTGCATAAGCAGGGTCCTTTCCAACGCGCGAAAGTGGGAAGCCTGCACCCTCAAGGAAGAGCTCTGGAATCACAGTCGAAGCGTTAGCCCAGTCTGGAGCCCAGCCAGCGCGCGAGAGATCGCCTTGCTTGGTTGGGTCAAGCACTACTGCGTAATACTGACCTGGCTCAATGAAGTTGAACTTCAAGTTGATTCCTGCATTCTTCTTCACGGAGTCAATCCACACAGTTGCGGTCTTCTTGTTGGTATCAGAATCTCCAACATCGAAGGTGAGCCCAGCCCCTGTTGCCTTTGCATAAACATCTGGGCAGGCGGTTTTCGCCTCGTCCATCAGAGCTTTGGCCTTCTCAGGATTGCCTTCTGGCTTGAAATCTTCCAAACCAGTCACTGGCTTGTAATCAAGACCCATGAGCGGCTTGATAACACCATCAGCTGGGTCGCCACCGAATGCTGCGCCACCAGTGATCTGCAAAATCGCAGCGAAATCACGGGCGTAGTAAAGAGCCTTACGAACCTGTACGCATGGCACCTTCTCAACATTGACGGCCGTATAAGTGACATAAGGATCGTAGACATTCATCGCACGAGACTTCCATTCTTCCTTAGGTGTGCCATCTTCGTTGAAGATGGTTGCCAAGTTGGTTGGAAGGATGCCATCTAGTGACATGGCCGCTGGCTCTGAGTCATTAAGAATCAGCTGGTCGCGAACTTCTTCGGCCACTCCAAAGCGAACCACGATCTTGTCTGGGTATGCATTTCGAATTGGATCTGAATCTTTACTCCAGTTCTCATTACGAACTAAAACCATCTCATCTTTAGCTTTGTACTTCTCGATCTTGTATGGACCAGAGGAGACAGGCGCAAGGTCGTATTGATCACCAGTGTCTTTAGCCTTGGGAACTGGGCTAAAGGAGAGATAGGTAACGGTGTAGTTGAAGTCTCCAACCGGACGAGAGAGATTGAAGGTAATGGTCTTGTTATCTTCTGAACAGGTCACCGCCTTGTCATAAGCAGCGGTGTCGTTGCCGTCAGTCTTGTATGGACCCTTATAGACCGAAGAACCATCTTTACCTGTGGGGATATCGAGCATGCTGATTGCATAGGCAGGACCATCGGTGATGACATCAGTTGCGAAGGTTCGTGAGACGCCATACTTGACATCCTCACAAGTGATATCGCTGCCATCTTCGAATTTCACTCCGTCGCGGAGTGTGAACTCCCAGGTTTTGTTGTCATTTGATGCTCGACCGGTATCCGTCGCTAGGTCGGCAACGACTTCAGATCCAGCAGCACCTTCGGCTCGAGCATATGCAGTGAGCGTGCGGTGCATGAATGAACCGAACCATGCAATGTGCTGGCCGGTGTAGTTACGGTTGGGATCAGCGTGCGTCCACGATTCCGCATTGGTGAGGAAGGTGAGCGTTCCGCCCGCACCTCCACTTGACGATGAGCAACTCACGAGGACTCCGGTGAGCAGCGAGAGCGCTACTACTCCAGAGAGCGC
>CAZPIJ010000025.1:3260-16249 GCA_964586805.1 uncultured Bifidobacterium sp.
ATGAAGAAATAAGTGGGATTACTCATCACATATTTGATGGAATCTGAAATCAACAGCCCCCAAGTCGCATCAGGAGGTTGTACCCCTAAACCCAAGAAAGAAAAAACTGCCTCAGCAGTCAAGTAGCCCGGTAGCGAGAGCGATAGATAGACGATAATCACCGTCCAAAGGTTTGGCAGAATCTCTTTGAAAATAATCCGTCGCTGCGATGCGCCTAATGCGCGCGCTGCCAAGATGTAATCCCGCTCTCGAATGGAAAGAACTTGCGAACGCATGATTCGGGCAAGATATGGCCAACCAAAGAAAATTAAAATAATCACCAGATAGGACATGCGGGCAGAATTGCCCTCAACAAGCCCCGTTGCCTCTAACCGTTGAACCATCGGCAAACTCAGCGCGACGATCATAAAGAATGCAGGAAAGGCAAGAAGGAAGTCAATGAAGCGTCCGAGCGTGGAATCTATTGCGCCGCGGAAATATCCCATCAGGATTCCTACGAAGACTCCAATGGCGACAGTTGAGATTGTCACTACGAGTGCGACAAAAAATGAGATCCGAGCGCCAAAGAGCAACCGTGCGAGCAAGTCGTGTCCGATGCCAGGTTCTAGACCCAACGGGTGTGACCAGCTGATTCCATTGAAACCACCAAGTGGGTACCCCTGGTTGTTCAGCAGATCGTTATGTCGTTCGCGCGGGTCTAGTCCAAAGAGTGTGCGCAGCAGTGGCGCAAATGCAGTCGAAAGGATCAGAATTGATGCTACGGCGAGGGTGATCACACCGGTCTTGTTGGAGCGAAACCTTCGCCACGCCAACTCTCGTGGACTCCGACCAACAACGCCCGTGGCTGACTCGAACTGTACTGATGAACTCAACGCCACCTCCTTGGGAATTCGAATTACTGGTCGGTAATCCCTCACAAACCTACTCCCCTCTAAAGCCCATAGCCACCACCCAATTCCCCTTCCGGAGGCCGGCCACCAGCCAGAACGGCTCATTTGCACAAGGTTCTGCCGGTAGATTGCCTTCAGTGAAGCGCGAAAATTGGGGGTTTGAGCTCCGAAGCCACGGCCAAGGAGCGCACTCCCGCGCGCGCCGTGCGCAGATCACCACGCCCCATGGGGCGATTGCGACCCCCGCCTTTATCCCCGTTGGTACCAAAGCCACGGTAAAAGCCCTCTCGGTTGAGCAAGTCCGGCAAGGTGGCGCACAGGCAGTTCTTGCTAATGCCTACCACCTCTATTTACAACCTGGCTCAGAGATTCTCGATCAAGCAGGTGGACTGAGCCAATTCATGAACTGGCGTGGACCAACTTTTACCGATAGTGGTGGTTTCCAAGTGCTCTCTCTCGGTGTTGGTTTTAAAAAAACCTTGGCGATGGACCCTGGCGAAATGACCGCCGACGATGTCATTCAATCTCCCAAACTTCGACTGGCACATGTAGATGATGATGGTGTGACCTTCAAATCCCACCTTGATGGTTCGCTTCATCGATTCACGCCAGAGATTTCCATGCAGGTCCAGCACCAAATTGGTGCGGACATCATGTTCGCATTCGATGAGTGCACGACTCTGATGAATACGAAGGACTACCAAGAAATTGCACTCGAGCGCACGCTTGCATGGGCACATCGCTGTATCGCTGCACACAAACGACTGACCACTGAACGGATCAATAAACCGTATCAAGCGCTCTTTGGTGTAATCCAAGGTGCGCAGTATGAAGACTTGCGAAAGCAAGCAGCGCGCGAGATTGCCGCCCTCGATTTCGATGGATTCGGTATTGGTGGCGCCATTGATAAGAATGCTCTCTCAAAGATCGTCGGATGGGTCACCGATGAATTGCCAGAGGATAAACCTCGCCACCTTCTCGGAATAGGCGAACCTGACGACCTCTTTCGAGGCGTCGAGAGTGGCGCTGACACTTTCGATTGCGTCGCACCCACTCGAAACGCTCGAACGAGCGCTGTCTATGGTCCATCGGGACGGTTTAACCTCACCGTCGCAGAGAATCGCACCGCTTTCTCCCCAATCGATGAAAATTGTACTTGTTACACCTGCACCCATTACACCAAGGCCTACCTACATCATCTCTTTAAGAGTAAAGAGATCCTAGGAGCAACCTTGACCACAATTCATAATGTACATTTCACCGTCAGTTTAGTAGACCGAATTCGTGAACACTTGGATCAAGAAAACTACGAGGAATTTCGCGACGATTTCCTGGCTCGGTATTACCCCTCGCGATGATACGAGGGCTCGATTCGTTTCATAAGTGCAATTACCCGATAGGTGATTGGTAGCAGTACGACTTCAAGCAAGGTCTTGTAGAGATAACCAGTAATTAGATAATTAAGAAAATCTGCACCAGTGATAATGCCGTAGAAGGCAATAGTGCAAAAAGTGAGCGTATCCGCAAATTCGCCGACGACTGTCGAGCCAATCAAGCGCAACCAGAGCGCCCGCTCGGCAGTTCGCTCTTTAATCTTCACAAGTACATAGGCATTAAGAAGTTGGCCGACCAAAAATCCACAGACACTTGCAAGGACTATTCGAGGAACAAAGCCGAGCACCGCCTCGAAGGCAGACTGATTCTCCCAACCATCAGCTGCCGGTGCTGATTGCACAGCCCAGAAAGTTAAAGATGCCAATATTGATAACCCGAATGCGAGAAAGATTGCTCTTCGAGCGGCTTTCAGTCCATAAACTTCGCTCAGTACATCACCCACGATGTAGACCAAAGGAAAGAGGAATGCGCCACCATCAGTGATAATCGGGCCGAACGCAATTAACTTCACTGCACCGATATTTGATAGCAGTAAGAGCGCGGCAAAGATTGCAATCACATAGGGATAGACGCCATTCGTTGGGGTGGCAAAGGAGATCTTTTTCAGTTCTCTACTCCTCGCTCTTGAGTAACTCTGAGATTTTTCGTGAGATTTGTGGATCAGAATCGTTTATCTCAACAACTTTGGTACGACTAGTGTGGCCCATCACAATTGATACTTTCGAGAGCGAAACACCAAGGGCTTGCGCGATTGCGCGACAGACTGCAGTTGATGCTCGGCCATCGATTGCTGGCTCGGAGACGGCTACCACAAGTGCCGGCGGGTCCCCGTAACTGCCCCGCACCTTATCTCGAGAAGCGCCAGGCTTTACTCGGACAGTCACACGAACGGCCATGGCCACATTCTACAAGCGCACCAACCTCAAGGCTCGAAGTGCCTACTTTGTTTTAGCCCTGCCGCTACACCTCGAGCGAAAATTGTTAATGCCATTTTTCGTGAAGCTTCATCAATCATCGCACCCTTGTATACCACTGCGCCTTTGGCGCCACCGGATTGCGAAGTGAAATGTTGGTATGCCTCGAGAAGACAGGCTGCTTCATCAAATCGTTCTTGTGATGGCGTGAAAATCCTGTGGCAACTCTCGATTTGATCGGGGTGGAGTACCCACTTGCCATCAAAACCCATCGCCGCCGAAATGCCTGCCGACTTCTCGAATTTTGAGAGGTCTCGCACTTCGAGAGTAGGTCCATCTATCGCCGATTTACCAGCAGCGCGAGCAGCAACTAAGACTCGCATCAATGCGTACTCATTCGAGGTGACCTCCTGCGCAGTCATTCCGAGATCGGCCATAAAATCTGCGGGGCCGAAGTTTAGGGATGAAACCCGAGGCGCTTGCGCAATTCCTTCGCAATTGACTAGTCCTAGCGCGCTCTCAATTTGGGCATCAATTGTGATGCTGCCTGCAGCTCGACCATGATGAGCCTCAATACTGCCCAAAAATTGCGAAACTTTTTCGATATCGGATTCATTGCGAGTTTTTGGCAGGATGATTGAATCAATCCAAGCACCAGCACTTCTTGAGAGCAGTTCCATATCATCGGCGAACCATGAGCTCTCTAGTGCGTTCACGCGGATGCTTACCGTAGGAGCCCGAAAAGCGCTCCGTTTTTGAGCGCTGATGATTGTTCTGGCACCGATCTTGGCCTCAGGTGCTACGCCATCTTCTAGGTCTAACAAGACCTGATCGACCTCGAGCGTGTGTGCCTTGCTGATCATCTTTTCGCTGCTAGCTGGCACTGACAAGACCGAGCGTCGCGCTCTGATATGTGCCATCAAAACCTCTCTAAAGTCGAGGAAAAATCGTTGCCAATGCCCTAGTGTCCATACTACGGTATCGCAGAGGAGGGCATTCGCAAATATGTCAGGACTTCGCGCTGGAGCAGCGGTAATCAACATCGATCCACCACTTCCATCAGATCCCCAGGGTTTCGTGCGCCGCGCGTTCGCAGTTCGGGATGCAATCGATGCCTGCGAGATCCGGGCATGTGTCATCCAGAGTGATGACCATCTACTTGCAATGCTCACCGCAGACTTAACCAATATCGACACCTACTTCGCCGATCGGATTCGTCAGGCAATCCAATCGGCCACTGGAATTCCTTACGACAACATCTTGCTCAACTCGAGTCATACCCACGCTGGTCTCTGGCCCCGAAAAGAGGGCGAGAAACTCCATGGTGAATTTGCCTATGTCACTGATGCCGAGCATGCCTATTTCGAAAAACTTCCTTACGACTATGCCAGCGCCTGCGTAAAAGCAATCTCGCGTATGCGCCCCGCTCGCATTTCTGGCGGAACAGGTATCGCCCCAGGCCTGGCAGTCAATCGCCGTGAGCGTGATGGCAAGGGCGGCACAATCCTTGGTTGGAACAAGGAGAACTTCATCGACGAAGAGGTACCTGCAATTCGAATCGACGGACACGATGGCAGTGCCATCGCCACGCTCATAAGTTTCGGCTGCCACCCTGTAGTCCTTAGTGGCGAAGTCTCCTTCTCTGGTAGCGATTTCCTCGGGCCGTTGCGCGATAGAGTCGAGTTACTCCGCGGTGGCACTTGCATCTTCTTCCAGGGAGCAGCAGGAGACATCCTCCCGTTAGAGGCATTCCATGAAACTGCCGGCCCTGAGGTGCCCTTTGGTCATCGTCTTGCCCTTGAAGCAGTTCATGCGATTGTTGACAACGACCCTCGCGAGATTGACATCGAGAAGATTGCCTACGGTTCGGTTACTCCCATATCTCTCTACCGTCGCAAGGCGCGCAACCCGCAAAGTTCCCAACCCATCGCCTCGCGCCGCAAAGTTCTCCAGTTACCATTAAATCCAGCGCTCACAGTTGCCGATATGGAACGAGAACTCAAAGAACGGCAAGATGATTATCAAACTAAGGAGAGAGCTGGAGCGAAACGAGATGTACTCAATCCAATTCGCTATCACATCTCCTGGTTGACCGAGATTCTCAAGATGGCAGCGCTAGCTCCCCTCCCTGAGGAGGTCAGTGGTGAAATCTGGGTAGCGCGGCTAGGCGAGTGCGCGATCGTTGGTACTCCCGGTGAGCTCTTCTCTGAGATTGGCGCGCAGGTTCGTCGAAGGTCACCTTTCAAGACCACGCTATTTGCCGGATACAGTCAGGGCGTCCTTGGATATGTTGCAACTCCCGAGGAGTATCAGTGGGGTGGCTACGAACCAACTGTTGCCCAACGCGGCTACGGACATCCTGCACCCTTTGCACCAGAGGCAAGTCGAATCTTGATCGAAGAGTCACTGAGCCTGCTTAACCAACTCGCTCTTCGCTAACGAAAGGCTTTTAACCCATGGTCAATACCGTCCTTGGTGAAGTCGATAGCAGCGCTCTTGGACTGGTATTGCCGCATGAACACCTCATCGTTGATACCTACGATCTCCGACGAAGCGCTGAGATGGTCTTGCTGGAGCCCGAGACCATGGCCGCTGAAGTTGCGCTTTTCAAGGTGGCTGGCGGAGGCACCCTCGTGGATCAGACAATTTATGGTCTTCATCCAGAACCAGAGAAATTAGCCTTCATCAGCGAACGCACCGGCGTGCACATCGTTGCTGGAACTGGCTTCTATTGGGATGCCTACTATCCAGCATGGCTGCACGAGATGAGCACCACTGATATTGCCAAGAGGTTCATCTCCCACATCACCGAAGGTTTTCCTGGTTCAGGAATCAGGGCTGGCTTTATCGGAGAACTTGGCACTCACCATCGCGAAGTGAAGCCAACCGAAAGGCGAGTGCTCCAAGCTGCAGCAAAAGCCCAACAAGAGACGGGCATCGCGATTGGCACTCACGCGCTTTTCACTGAGATTGGCCTAGAGCAATTGAATATCCTCGAGGATGCTGGTGCTGATCTGGATATCACAGTCATTGGTCACTGCGACACTAACCGAGATATAAATTACTCTCAAAAATTACTCAGTCGCGGAGTATGGATAGCCTACGACGCAGTTGGGCAACTTGATAAGCAAAGTGATGAACTGCGAGCCCAGACAATTGCCACACTCGTTTCAGAAGGTCATCTGCATCGTATGTTGATTAGCACTGATATCGCATCTCGTTCTCGACTAGCAATCCATGGCGGCAATGGTTATGCCCATCTGATCACACATTTCATTCCTAAACTCAAAGCAGCTGGCCTCACAGACGACCAGATTCATACTCTCACGCACTCGAATCCACAGCGAATACTTGCTGGAAAGGGCTAACCTTCTAATACATCAGCAAGCCGCCACTGACATTTATCGTGGCGCCATTGATAAATGACGAATTATCAGAGGCAAGAAAGAGATTGACCTTTGCTAGTTCTTCAGGCTCACCCATTCTTCGAAGCGGTGATGCTGCCGCAACATCTGCAACCAATTTCGGATCGTTATCGACATGTTGCATCGGGGTGTTCACTTGGCCTGGCGCAACAACATTGACCCTGATTCCATGCGGCCCAAAGTGACGGGCAAACCCTCGGGCAAGCGAGACAATCCCGCCCTTGGATGCCACATAAGAATCGGCGCCGTTCATAGGGCCGAATATCCACGCGGTCGAGGTGTAGTTGATAATCCGCCCCGAGATTTTCCGATCAATCATCGTCTTTCCCACTGCTCTATTCAGGAAGAAGGTTGAACGAAGATTGACATCTAATTGTCTATCCCAATCCTCCTCGGTCACTTCGAAGAGATCCTTCCTTTTCAAATAGGCAGCAACATGGGCAAGCACATCTATGCCACCAAAATATTGATCCACCTCGTCAACCAGTCGTTGACAACCCTTGACATCAGCAAGATCAAGTTCGCGATAGATGTGATCGCCTTGCGGCATCTGCGCTGCCAGTCGCTCTAGACCATGTGCATCCCTGGCAGTAGCACAAACTCGTAAGCCTTCACGAGCAAAAAGGAGTGCGGTCGCCCGCCCGATCCCACTTGATGCACCTGTTACTAATGCAACTTTTCCAACCAACCCATCACCCAGTGAAAGTCGCTCCATCACTCAAAGGCTCTCTGGGAAGGCTGGCTCCAAATGAGCAACCGTGACCCAACCATCTGCAGCAGCAAGAATCCTCTGTATCGAGTTTGCCACCATGTTCTTGGAGCCTACTTGCGAACCTATTCCTGGCTGCAAGGAGATTGTTTGGAAGACTCTGCCATCTAATGAAAGCTCGATTTCGTCCTTGGCGGTTTTAGCTATTCCGGCAAGATCGACATGACCATAGAAGTGTGAGACAAACCAAGGCTCGCCGGCCACTCGCGCGGTGTAGGTCTGATTCACTCCTGCACTCTCTCCGGCTGCGATGGTGAAACGATCGGGAAGGTCGATTTCGTATTCAGTGATGATCGGAAGTAGTTCCTTATCTATTCCATCGATCGTTAAACCCATCGCATCAGCAACCACAGTCATCGATTGCGGAAAACCTGCATGTCCCAGAATCTCTTCTTTTCGGACTCGATCAGCGAAGACCTCTGGGGTAAATCCCATTCCCAGTCGACGCAGCACCGTGCCGCCGAATCCTGAGATGTTCACTGTCCTTCGAACTGAGATCGTGCATCCTCGGGGTGCAGCACCCAAGAGGGTGAGAACAAGCGCATCAAAAATCAATCCAGGATTGACACCAGTGCCAGCGATGCTTACACGATGATTCTTCGCCAATGAATCGAGGGAGTCGGCTAATGCTCTATCAACTGCCCACGGGTAGGCACATTCTTCAGAGGAGACCAGCACATGTGAACCGTTGCGAACAGCCAATTCGATATCGGCAGCAACATCCTTGAATTTTGTCGTTGTGGCAATAATGACGACATCCGCTTTGCTAGTTAATGCTCGCTCACGATCTGCCCGACCGAACACCCCAAGGAGTTTGTGCTGCGGAACCTTTTTGAGTAACTCAAAGACACTGCTACCGAGTTGGCCAGCACCGTAAATCGCGACGGTTGCCATCGGAAGCGGATTAGCTCTCGCAGGTTGCGATGGGGTCGCCGGTCTTGATTTCGTCGCCATCCTTGAAGAGCAGCTCCACAATCGTGCCGGCCACAGGCGAAGGGACTTCGACATTTGCTTTGTCAGTTTCGACTTCCATCAACGACTCGCCTACTGCGATGGCGTCGCCAGGTTGCTTATGCCAACTTACGAGATACACCGAATCGACGGTGTCGCCAACGCGAGGCATCTTGATAGTCATCTTCATCGACGGTGATCCTGTCTACTCGGCTTTAACTGGTAAAAACATTCTGGAACATGGAAGCAACGGTCGGATCTGGAGCTGCCTGACAGGTCGCAACGACGCCTTCGATCGTCTTGGTCATATCTGCACGCATCTTTTCGATCTTGCCCTGATCCAGGAGACCTCGTTTCACCAAGTTCTCTTCAGTGAGCTTGATCGGATCGCGTTGCTGCCACTTCTCTAATTCACCTTCGGGGCGATAGAGCGCCTTATCTGCTCGGGAGTGCCCAGCAAAACGATAGGTCTTCGCTTCAATCAAGGTTGGACCACCACCACTTCGAGCGCGATCGACCGCTTCTTTGATTCCGTTACGGGTGGCCTGTACATCCATGCCATCGACTGCGAAGTGTGGCATCTTGTAGCTTTCTGCTCGCATGTGCAGATCCTCGAGTGGCGTGGTCTTATCGATACGGCTGTACTCACCGTAGACATTGTTATCGCAGACGAAAATTACGGGCAACTTCCAGATTGCAGCAAGATTCAATCCCTCGTGGAACGCGCCGATATTCGAAGCGCCATCACCGAAGACCGCTACACCAACATTGTCTTGACCAAGAAGTTGATAAGCAAGACCTGCACCAGCTGCGATCGGGATGCCGCCACCTACGATTGCTGATGTTGGCAAGAGACCTAATGTCATATCGGCAAGATGCATCGAACCGCCAACGCCTCCGCAGCACCCGATGGTCTTACCCATAATCTCGCCCAAGACCGACTCTGGAGTTAACCCCAAAGCTAAAGCGACACCATGTCCGCGATAGGTTGCCATCACCGTATCTGAGGTGCGCAGCTCAGCTGCGAGCGCTACATCCAGCGCCTCTTGACCGATACATAGGTGTGTAGTTCCCCGAATGAGACCTGCAGCGAAGAGACCATTGATCTGATTCTCGAACTCTCGGATTTCGAGCATGCGCTCGTAGCCGGCGATCTCGTCATTCTGGACTGCCTTGCGTCGTTCTAATTGAATGCTCATTACTTCAACCCCTCTAGTTCCCACCAAGTTTTGGGAGTCTTTCCGGTTGCGATCACTTCTTTAATCTGTCGGACGACATCCTCTTTTGTCGGGATGTAGCGCGTCTCCAGTGGTCCGCTATATGGGACTGGAATATCAGGTGATGTGATGCGGAAAGGCGCAGCCTTCAATTCACTGAAGAGTGCAGAGCTAACAGCTGCGACAATCTCATTTCCCCATCCTCCACTTAAGGGCGCTTCTTCGACAATCACAAGCCGACCCGTCTTGCGCACTGAATCCAAGACTGTCTTGCGATCCCACGGAATGATTGTGGCAAGATCGATCAGCTCGGCATCGACTCCGGACTCTTCAATCGCCGCCTTGCAGACATCGACCATCTGACCAGAAGAGACGATGGTAATTTCTTTGCCGGGGCGGATTACGCGTGCCTGGCCAATCTTGATTTTCAGATCCTTATCAACCTCTCCGCGTTTCGCGTACAAGATTCGCGGTTCAAGTATGACAACAGGATCTGGATCTTGAATCGCTGCACGGGTGAGCGAATATGCCGATTGCGCATCGCTCAGCATGATCAACTTCAATCCTGGTGTCGCTGTGAACCAATTCTCCAAAGTCTGCGAGTGTTGACTGCCAAATCCAAGTCCTGAGCCACATGACGCCCGAACCACCATTGGAACTGAAAGTTTGCCATTAGAGAGGTAACGCATCTTCGCTGCCTCTGTCACAACCTGATCGAGCGCTACGCCTAAGAATTCGACAAACATTATTTCTACGACAGGCTTCGCGCCAAGAATTGCTGCGCCAACGGCCGCGCCAGTAAATCCCATCTCTGAGATCGGCGTATCTCGAACTCGGACTGGTCCAAATTCAGCGAGAAGTCCCTCGGAAGTTTTGAATGGACCCTCAGCTTCGGCAACATCTTCACCAAAGAGCATGACCGTGGGATCGGTGCGCATCTCATCGGCGAGCGCATTGACGATTGCCTGTCGAAATTGCATTGCAGCCATCTGCCAGCCTCCAGCTTTCACATTCCTGAGCCCGACGGGAGTGGGCTGGAATCGTTTGCTAGGGTATTGACCCACGAGCAACCCCGTCAAGGAGTGGCCATGTCGGCTTCATCACCAGCGCTACCCCTCGCTGGCATCCGCGTGCTCGATGCGACATCAAATATTGCCGGACCTTTTGGTGGTGCGGTGCTGGCCGACCTAGGTGCGGATGTTCTCAAGATCGAGACCCCTGCTGGAGACCCATCGCGTTCGATGTCACCAATAGATGGCGATCGCTCTGCCTATTTCCATATTGTGAACCGGAACAAGGATGTCGAAACCATCGACTTGAAATCTGATTCTGGAAAAGAGCGATTAGATCAACTCTTGGAGTCCTCCGACATCTTCCTCACCAATTTCTTGCCTGACCGCCTCAAGTCATTAGGGATAGAACCTGACGCTCTCATGACGAAATATCCACGATTGATATTTGCCAACCTCTCCTCTTACGGGACCACCGGCCCCGATGCTGCTGCTCCAGGTTACGACGCTACGGTGCAAGCGCGAACGGGCATCATGCATGTCACCGGTGAACCAGATGGCAATCCGGTCCGTGCTGGTGTCTCGGTTCTCGATGTTGGCGGCGGAATGTGGCTGGCTATCGGGGTACTCGCTGCTCTGGTTGAGCGAAGTTCGACGGGCAGAGGAAAGTTAGTCGAGACTTCGCTCTACGAGACAGGTGCAACTTGGGTCAGCTACCACCTATCTGCTGAACAACTCACTGGCGCACCATCTGTTCGCTCAGGAAGCGGTCATCCTGCATTCTCTCCCTATGGCATCTTCGCCACAGGAAATGGCACTTTGTGTATTGGTGTCGGTAACAACAATATTTTTGCCAAGTTATGCACCCTCATCGGGCGCGATGAACTCATCACAGACCCGCGCTTTGCCGTCAATGTCGATCGAGTCAAGAATGCGAAAGTGCTCAAGAAAGAAATCGAGAGTTCGCTAGCCGAACATGACGCCAAATACTGGGCGCAATTGCTTGGTCAAAATGGCGTGCCTGCCGATCGAGTAGCGTTGCCGGAAGAGTTGCATCACGACCGGCAAGGAAATGCGATCAATCTCTTACTCGATTATCCAGATCCGGATTCTAAAGTGAAGAAGATTCCTGGTCTGCCGCTTCGATTTAATGGAAAACGGCCCCCCATTCGGAAGGCCGCTCCCCACAAGAAGTAAATCAGTTCAACTTAGAATTTTTGGCGATACTTATCGATGACCTCATCGATGATTTCGATTCCGAGGCCAGGCTTTCCTAGCGGCGGATAAACCCATCCCTCTGAATGACCAAATGGCTCTCTCACCAAATCGTGTTGCATCGGATTTCGAAGTGGTTTGAATTCAAAGAGTCGGAATGCTGCACTGCTGAAGGAGACAGCAAGGCTGGCTGCAGAGATGATTGCTGAAGACCAGGCGTGCGCATTTGCGGTGCGCTTATACGCCTCTACTCGCTCAGCAGCCTTCTTGAAACCGGTGATTCCTTCAGCGCGACCTGGATCGATACCAAAGACATCACAAGTGCCGGTCTTGAGAATCTCTTCGAAGCCAGCAACCTGCCATTCGCGCTCGCCATAAGCGATGAGCGTCTTGGTCTTCGCACGAAGGTCTGCATACCCTTGAGGATCCCACGCACCCAGTGGCTCTTCGATCCAATCGATGTTGTAATCATCAAAGGCCTGAACTCGTTTAACTGCCGTAGCTACATCCCATTTGATTGCATAACCCAAGTCGATCATGATCATCTTCTCTTCGCCAAGAGTCTCACGCATAGTCTTGACATACTCGACATCGCGATTGTGCTCGTATCCCAAATAGGCGTTGCCACGCTTTCCGAAGCCCACTTTCATACCTTGCAAACCTTGGTCCATCCAAGTCTTTGCCTCTTCAGCCATCTTCTTGATATCCGAATCATGAGCATGTCCCGATGCGATGGCAGGCAGTCGGTCGTGTACAGGGCCACCAAGCAGTTCCAGAACGCTGGTGTTCAGCGCCTTGCCCTTGAGATCCCAAAGTGCGATATCGATCGCAGAGATTGCATAAGCGGCGATTCCCCCTCGGTATCCGTACCACCATGCGCGCTCTTTGAGCGAACGCCAGATCGCGATGTTATTGATGGGGTCCTTGCCAATGAGAAAGTCCTCCGCAAGCCCGGCAATAAGTGCTGCCACTGGAGCGTTGGCCTCTTTGAACTGGGTAATTGATTCGCCCCAGCCGACCAACCCATCATCGGTGGTGATCTTCACCAGACAGAGATACCGTTCCGCATTGAAATCGTTTGGCTCTGGATAAGCAACCGGAATTGGTTCGACTTTGACAATCTTCATAGGGGCTTCTCCTTCGAAGTAATTGGCTGTAACTTAGGGGCGAAGGCGCGATCGAGGCAAGTTCTCGATTTCCAGA
>CAZPIJ010000026.1:0-16237 GCA_964586805.1 uncultured Bifidobacterium sp.
GCGCCATTTCCTGTGGAATCCATGGTCAGCAGTCTAAGGTGTCCGTATGAGTGAAGACAAAGCCACTCTCTCACCAAGCAGGGCGAACGATTACCTCAATTGCCCGCTGCTTTATCGTTTCCGAACAATTGATCGCTTACCCGAACCGCCAAGTGTGGACGCTATCCGGGGCACCTTGGTTCATTCGGTGCTTGAGAAGTTATTCACTTATCCACGACCAGAACGAACTCGAACAATTGCTCAATCTTTTGTGGTTCCTATCTGGAGCGAGATGAAGGTGGAACGAGATGATGTCCGTGAACTTGTTCACACGCTCAACGAGGAAACCTTTCTGATCTCTGCCTACGCTTTAGTTGAACGATACTTCGAACTAGAGAACCCTTCCTCGTTTGAGCCAACCGAACTAGAAACTCATGTAGAAACTGAACTGAACGATAAGTTGATCATTCATGGATACATTGATCGCCTCGACATCGCCCCGACGGGAGAAATTCGGATAGTTGATTACAAGACCGGAAAGGCTCCCGGAATTGGATTCGAAGAGAAATCGTTTTTCCAGATGAAGTTTTATGCACTCATTCTTTGGCGCAATTTGGGTCGAGTGCCTAAAAGATTGCAGATGATTTTCCTTGGAGATGGCAGAGTGCTCACTCAAGACCCCACCGAAGAAGAATTGATGAAGACTCAAGCGAAAATCGAAAGGATCGCAGCGGATATCCAACTCTCGAAAGAGCAGGGAATATGGCCGACTCGCAAATCGAAGCTTTGTGATTGGTGCGCTCATCAGAGCATCTGTCCTGAATTTGGTGGCACGCCACCACCGTTACCGGGTCACTAACTCCCATAACGAATCCAAGGTGTGCCCCGAGAGCGAAGAGATTACTGCGCTTCGTGGTGCAGGTTCGATAGTCGTGATGTGAGGAACGGCTATCACCCAGGCACCACTACTGCGAGCAGCCCTCACCCCCGTCGGCGAATCTTCGATGATCAGTGCTTGGTTTATCTCGATGTCGAATCGGCTGGCCGCATGTAGGTAGGGATCAGGATGAGGTTTGCTCCGCTGCACATCGTCTGCAGAGATTGAAAATTCGAAGGGATGCTCAGTCAAAGAAGATAACACGGCGTCAACGATTCGCCGCGGACTTGCTGAAACCAGCGCACATGGCAACGCTCGTTCTGAAACCTCCTGCAAAAGCGAATCTAATCCGGGCATGAGCTCAATTGTTGCCAGTTTGCCAATCATCAGTTCAATCAATTCGTTGGTGAAGTATTCCGAGGATTCGCGGTAATCAGCTAAGGCTGACATGTAGTTGCCGACCTTTTCCATGGGTCCACCTAAACAATGTATTTGATCTTCAAGACGCCATTGGACGCCAAATCGAGCCATCAGTTCGCGTTCGCTTTCGAGCCATAGTGGTTCGGTGTCCACAAGTAACCCATCCATGTCGAAAAAAATCGCGGAGAAATTCGGCATCATGGAGGAGGTCATGTGGCGTTAAAGTATTTAGCTTCGGGGTGATGAGCGATGATTGCTGATGTGGATTGCTCTGGGTGTAGCTGGAACTCCTCAGATAGTCGAACGCCGATTCGCTCTGGGGCCAGAAGAGCACAGAGTTGCTCTTGCTGCGCAAGATCAGGACATGCTGGGTATCCGAAGGAGTATCGAGACCCTCGATAACCCTGATCGAGAATCTCTGCTATTTGCGGGCTATCTTCGACGCCGAAACCAAACTCGCTCCGAATTCGCGCGTGCCAATACTCTGCCAACGCCTCTGTGAGTTGCACCGATAAACCATGAAGTTCGAGATATTCGCGGAAATTGTTAGCGGCAAAAAGTTTCGCAGTTGCCTTACTGACCGCCTCCCCCATCGTCACGACATGAAAAGCAACCACATCAATTTTGCCGCTCTCCTTTGATGCATAGAAATCTGAGAGGCATAATCTGCGATCACGCCTTTGACGAGGGAAAGTAAACCGAGCTATTTCCTTTCGGGAAGGCAAATCTTCGTGATCAAGGATAATCAGATCATTATTCTCGCTAAAGCAAGGAAAATAACCGTAAACAACTGCTGCTTCGATCCAATTATTCACTTGTATGTCGTTGAGCAACTCGCGAAGCCGCGGCCGTCCCTGGCGCTCCGCCATTTCCTCAAAACTTTTGCCGCCCTTTAAACCCCACTGCCCGACAAAGAGCGCCCGTTCATCGAGCATGCTGACATAGTCCATGAGCGGCACACCCTTGATGACTCGTGAACCCCAGAACGGCGGTTCAGGAATCGGATTGTCTTGACTGACATCACTTCGAACCAGATCGACAGCCCGCTCTTGATCGGAGTCGACCATTACTTTTGTTCGACGCTTGCGCAATTCAGGGAGAGTGGCGCCTGGTTCTCCTTTTTTGATGGCCATCATGCGATCCATCAATTCCAAGCCTTCGAAGGCATCTTTGGCGTAACGGACAGTGCCTGGGTATACCTCGGCCAGATCTTGTTCGACAAAGGCACGAGTAAGGGCAGCACCGCCAAGAATCACTGGCCACCTTTGGTCTAGTCCTCGCGCGGTGATTTCCTCCAAATTTTCTTTCATGATGACTGTGGACTTGACGAGTAGCCCGCTCATCCCAATGACATCAACATCTTCCTTCTCGGCTTCTTCAATAATGGTGTTGATCGTCTGTTTGATTCCGATGTTATGCACGCTATAACCATTGTTCGAAAGGATAATATCAACCAAGTTCTTCCCGATATCGTGCACATCTCCTTTGACAGTTGCCAAAAGAATCTTGCCGCGACCTGATGTATCACTCTTTTCCATCTTTGGCTCAAGATGGGCAACGGCTCGCTTCATCACCTCGGCGCTCTGTAAAACGAAGGGCAATTGCATCTCGCCCTTGCCGAAAAGCTCGCCAACGGTTTTCATTCCATCTAAGAGCAAGTTGTTGATGATTTCCAGTGGCGTAAGTCCATTCTCTAGCGCGGCGTCAAGATCACTTTCGAGTCCGTTACGCTCACCGTCAATGATTCGTTGTCGCAATCTCTCATCAAGTGGTAGGGCTGCAAGTTCCTCTGCTCGCGAATTTCTGGAACTGGTGACCTCTGCGCCATCGAAATGAGCGAGAAACTCAGTTAGAGGATCCTTGAGAACTTCACCAGTGCTCTCATCGAAAACTCTTCGGTCATAAATGAGATCGAGAGCTAGCAATCGTGATTGCTCGTCTATTCGTGCCATTGGTGTGATCTTTGATGGATGGATGATTGCTGCCGTGAGCCCCACTTTCACCGCTTCGTGCAAGAAAACTGAGTTCAGAACAATCCGAGCAGCAGGATTGAGTCCAAACGAAATATTGCTCACACCCAAGATGGTTTGCACATCAGGATATTTTTCTCGGATTTCTGCAATCGCATTGAGTGTTTCGATTCCATCACGACGCGTTTCTTCTTGTCCGGTGGCAATCGGGAAAGTGAGTGCGTCAATGAGGATATCTGAGGTTCGTAACCCCCAGTTGTTCGTTAGATCCTCGATTAATCGCCTGGCCACTCGCACTTTCCATTCTGCCGAGCGCGCCTGACCTTCTTCGTCGATAGTGAGAGCTACTACAGCCGCTCCATGTTCCTTCACTAGCGGCATGATCTTCGCAAACCTGGAATGAGAACCATCGCCGTCCTCGTAATTCACCGAGTTGATCACTGCTCGACCACCGAGTCGTTCAAGACCAGCTTGCAGCACTGCAGGTTCAGTCGAATCCAGCACAATTGGCAATGTTGAGCTGGTGGCAAAGAGCTCTGCCAACAACTTCATATCAGATACGCCATCTCGTCCGACATAGTCCACACATAGATCAAGCATGTGGGCGCCTTCACGAATTTGTTCCTTGGCGATCTCAAGGCAGGCTTGCCAATCCTCTGCTAAGAGCGCATCGCGAAATGCTTTCGACCCATTGGCATTACTTCGCTCTCCCACTGCCAAGTAGGTGTTTTCTTGGCGGAAAGAGGCGTGCTGATATAACGAGGAAGCCCCAGGATCGATAGAAACCCTTCGAACCGTTAGTTGCTTGGACGCTTTGGTTGAAGGGCCAAAAGCTTTGACAACCTCCGCCAGATGCTCTGGTGTGGTGCCGCAACATCCGCCAATAATGTTGAGGCCGTAGTCGGTTACGAAAGTTTCTAGACTCTTGGCGAGTTCACTCGGAGTGAGCGGATACCGCGCGCCGCCGCCTTCGAGAATCGGTAAACCAGCATTTGGCATACAAGAAAGCATCACTTGCGAGGATTGAGAGAGTTGCCGCAGGTGCTCGCTCATCTCTGCCGGTCCGGTTGCGCAATTCAATCCGATCACATCGATACCCAAGGGCTCGAGGGCGGTGAGAGCGGCACCTATCTCGCTACCTAGCAACATAGTCCCAGTAGTTTCGACGGTAACTTGTGCCATGAGCAAAAGATCTCGATTCGAATTCTTCATCGCATTGCGACAACCATTGATGGCAGATTTGGTTTGCAGCAGGTCTTGTGAAGTCTCTACGAGCAGCACATCTGCGCCACCATCGATCAATCCGCGCGCGCATTCTTGATAGGCATCTCGGAGCATGGCATAAGTTGCATGTCCTAGAGTGGGGAGTTTTGTTCCAGGGCCGATGGATCCGAAGACCCATCGTGGCTTCTCGGATGCGAACTCGTCGGCAACCTCCCGGGCTAGTTTTGCGCCAGCGTAAGCCAATTCATAGATTCGATCTTCTATCCCGTATTCGGCCAAATTCCCAAAATTAGCCCCAAAAGTATTTGTCTCGATGCCATCTACGCCCACTTCCAGATATGCGCGGTGAACCGCCTTAACCATCTCTGGCGCGCTGACATTAAGGATCTCGTTACAGCCCTCGTGTCCTTGGAAATCCTCCAAGGTGGGGTTCTGTGCCTGGAGCATCGTTCCCATGGCCCCGTCGACGATGAGAACCCGTTCTGTGAGGGTTTCGCGAAGGGATTTCATTGGAGTAAGGGTACCTGCTCTACTGTACGGGGATGGAGATCTACTCTCTCCCCCAGCTTCGAGACCCCATCATGCTCGCAGCCTTTCAAGGATGGAACGATGCGGGCGAGGCTGCCTCAAAGGCTGTAGAGCATCTACTTGGATTATGGCCATCACAATTAATCGCCGAGGTGGAATCCGAAGATTTCTACGATTATCAAGTGAATCGACCGCAAGTCTTCTTGGATGAAGAGGGCGATCGGCAACTCTCCTGGCCAACCACGACTATTCATGCGTTGACCGTGCCCTCGTTCTCCCATGATTTTCTCGTCGTGACTGGCGTCGAACCGTCGATGCGTTGGCGTACTTTCGTCGGTGAGATTCTCTCTCTGGGCGAAGATCTCAATATCTCCATGGTGGTTTCTCTGGGTTCGCTACTCGCTGATGTTCCTCACACCCGGCCTATTCCCATCACACTCTCAGCAGCAAATGCGGATCTAGCAAAGAGATTTGAAGTTGAGATGAGTCGATACGAGGGCCCAACGGGCATTCTTGGCGCCATTCAAGATGGTTGTAATGCTCGTGATATCGATGCGGTCTCATTGTGGGCAGCAATTCCACATTATGTATCGGCGCCGCCATGTCCTAAAGCAACGCTTGCATTGCTCAATCATCTGGAAGATCTGCTCGAGATAAACATTCCTGAAGGCGAGCTCCCCGACGACGCCCGCGCCTGGGAATTAGGAGCTACTCAAATCGCCGAGGAAGATGCTGAGATTTCTGAATATGTGCAGTCATTAGAGGAATCGAAGGACGCTGCTGATCTTCCAGAAGCATCTGGTGAATCGATAGCACGGGAGTTTGAAAGGTACTTACGCCATCGTGGGGATGAGAGCAAGTAAATTTCGTTCTAGAAAGTGATCCCAAGAGTGGCATCGAGAAAGCGACTGAGCGTTCCGATACTCGAAACATCTTCGGTTGTCAGGTCTGGCAATGCTGCGCGTCGTTCGCTCGCCCAACGATCGAGAAGATCGAATGCTCCTGGAGTGTCAAGGTCATTACTGATGCATAAGCAGATGTCGTGAATCAGTTGTTCGACTCTGCCGCCATAAGGGCTAGAAAGAGCAACCTGCCAGCGCTGAACTCGTTTCTGTGTTTCCGCGAATAGTTCATCAGACCACGCGCGATCACTTCGATAATGGCTAGAAAGAAGTGCAACGCGCAAAGTGAGCATCTCTGCTCCTTCGGCACGCATTCGTGAGACAAACCTCAAGTTGCCGCGAGATTTACTCATCTTCTCGCCATCGAGTGCGATCATCCCTGTGTGCACGAAGCGGCGGGCAAAATCCGCTCCCGTTAGCACTCGACCTTCGGCGGCACACATGCAATGGTGTGGGAAGTGCAGATCGCTGCCCCCACCTTGAATCGAAATCGGAGCGTTAAGGTACTTCAGAGCTATGGCGGTGCACTCGATATGCCAGCCAGGTCGTCCCGCTCCAAAAGGTGATTGCCAGGATGGTTCACCAGGGCGTTGCCCTCTCCAGATCAAGCAATCTAACGGGTGGCGTTTGCCTGCCCTGCCTGGATCTCCGCCTCTTTCAGCGAATATCGCAATCTGCTGCGCGTCGCTGAGTTGGTTGTATGAGCCAAACTGTGCGTCGGTGGTGACATCGAAGTAGAGATCCGAATCTACTTGGTAGACCGCACCGTTCTTCTGTAGCTCCGTAATGGCTTCAATTACCCAAGGAATGGTTTCGACAGCACCCATGTAATGATCAGGTGGGATGACGCGAAGAGCGGTCATGTCGTCTCGAAAAAGTGAAATTTGGTCGGAGGCGAGTTCTTCCCACTGCACATGATCGCGCTGAGCGCGCTCTAAAAGTGGATCGTCTACATCGGTGATATTTTGGATGTAGCGCACATTCTGTCCCCGCACTCGCAAATATCGATTGATTAGGTCAAAAGTTAGATAAGTCGCCGCATGCCCTAGATGCGTTGCATCGTATGGGGTGATGCCGCAAACATACATGCTGACTTCATCTTCAGTTATTAGATCATCGCGAAGGTGAAGGGAATCAAAGATACGAAGCGCAGGTAGCCCTGATACCTGCGGACCCAAGGGCGGTAGGTATGTTGGGGCCCATGCTTTCACCTGATTAGTCTAACCACCAGAGGCCGCTTTCAAGATTAGATGGGTGGCCATGGAACAGGTGGCCAATTATCTGACGGCACCGGAAAAACTTGCGATTCTAAGATTCGATCTATCCTTTCCAAGGTCGCAGATAACTCTTCTGCAGTCAATAGGGAATCTGCCTGTTCGACAAATAGATCGAATCGCTTTTTGGCATCCCTTAACTGTGAAAGCTCACTCTCGTTGAGTGGCTGCTCCATCCATTGCCAGAGCACGGTTCGCAATTTGTCTTCTTCATGGAAGCAGACTCCATGATCACAACCAAAAAGCTCACCCGAGATCGACGGAAGAAGATGACCAATTTTTCGATCGGTATTGTTGATGATGGCGTCGAAGAGTACGAATTCTCGTAATCGGGGTGCATCAGATTGCGCTAGTTCAACTAAATCGACGCTCTCGTCGATGGTGATCCACTCCTGCACGGCACCTGGACCGAATGGACCCTCGCGCAAGATCGTAAAGGGCACGATATGAAAGCCGGCGAATTCCGAGAATAGATAGGCTGCGAACTCTCGATATGCCAGGGTTCCATCGGGGAAATCCCATAGCGGTCTTTCCCCTGCAATAGGTTTGTAAATCACCGAAACTTTCGGCATTTGCTCTGCTGGAAGATCCTGATCTGTTGGAAGTGAGACCTCTCCAAAAAGCGTTGCATTCGAGGCATCGAGCAATCGTCCGGTGATATGAAGATCCCCAGTCGCGATTATTTCCCTAGCGTCGATAGCCATTGGCCCTCGGACAGAGATGACCTTGTGGGTCAAGCGGTGCGCCACAGAATTGACAGGGGGGTCTACCCGCACCAATTAACGCGAATGCATCGAGCGCGAAAGTAAGTGCATCTGCCACTGAAATAGTGACCCTTAAAAGGGCGGGTCCGTTTTCGGCGCCTTCCTCCATCTCGATGATCTCTGATTCCTCGCCCGCTTGAGCCTCGATAATCAATTCCCGCGCTTGGGGATTCCAGGTGAGCGAAAGCGCACCAACTCGAAATTCTTCACTAAAAGGTGTGATGAGGTTAGGGATCGGACGACCTTTCCGTGAAAAATCTTGAGCTTTTCCAATCTTGATCTCCTTGAGTAATGCAACTATCCGTTCCGATAGCAAGTTGAGTTGGCTCTTCTCTAATGAGACTGCGACATTTCGACGGCCATCTACAGCCTGCATGAAGAAGGTTCGCTCGCCGGGCATTCCAACCGTGCCAGCGAGGAATCGTTCGGGGAAATTGAATTCATGCACCTCTCGCATGGCTATCGACTTTCCCCGCCGAGTTGAGCCTTGGATTTGCTGCTCACCATCGATGATATTGAATTGCTTGAACGGTTCATTTGCACGAGCCGGGAACTATTCTCATCAAAATTTAGGATAGAGATTGAAGCTGGTTCAATGATGATTGATTGGAAATCTTTGAATTCCATCTTGAGTGATTGTGCAAGCATGAATTTGATGATATCTCCATGGCTGACGACAATTACATTCTCGTCGTCGTGCAACTGCCTTTGCAGCGATTGCATGAAGCTTGCGACACGATCCCAGACCGCCTGAAAGAGCTCTCCATTAGGAAAGTGAACACTCTCTGGTTGCTTCTGGACCGATTCCCATAGTTTCTCCTGGGCAAGTTCTTCTAGCTTCCGTCCGCTCCAAAGACCGTAATCCGGTTCAATAATTCTTGGCTCACTATGCATGGGAATGTTCGCACCATAGCGCTGCATCCATGGAGAAATTGTTTCGATGCACCTTTCAAGGGGACTAACGATCACTGCGTCTACGGGCAAAGGCCCGAGAATCTCCACGAGGGCCTTGCTCTGCTCAATTCCATGCGGATCGAGGCGAACCCCAGGAGTTTGACCGGCCAGAAGATTACTGGCGTTGGCTGTACTCCGTGCGTGGCGAATAAGAATTGCCGTGCCCAATGTGCTCCCCCTCGATAATCTCCGCCTAGAGGTTAGCGAAGTTATTGGAGGTGCGCAGTCGATGGAGATCCGTCAGCTTGGTCGGAGTGGATTGCGCGTCTCCTCCCTGGGATTGGGCACCATGACCTGGGGGCGAGATACCGACGAGCATGAAGCTGCCGAGCAACTTCGAGCCTTTCTTGATTATGGCGGAACTTTGATTGATACCGCGGCGATTTTTGGCGATGGTGATAGCGAACGAGTTATTGGTGGTCTTCTGAACACCTTGGTGCCGCGTGAGTCGATGATCATCGCTAGCAAAGCCGGCATGACCAAGACTGGAGTGAATAACTCGCGAGGCAATATGCTCAAGGATCTTGATGATTCCCTCAAACGGTTACGCACTGATTACCTCGATATATGGATGGTCCAGCGCTGGGACGAGATTGTGCCACTAGATGAAACTCTCACTGCTTTGGAACTGGCGGTTACAAGTGGTCGGGTTCGATATATAGGGATCTCGAACTTCTCTGGATGGCAAACTGCCCGTGCGTTCACGATACTGGAGCGCACCATTCCGCTCACTGTTACCGAGAACGAATATTCACTTCTCAATCGAAGTGCAGAGAACGAAATCATCCCTTGCGCCCAAGAGGTGGGGCTTGGGGTATTGGCCTGGTCGCCACTGGGTCGTGGGGTGCTCAGCGGCAAGTATCTCAACGGAATCCCTGCTGATTCTCGCGGAGCCAGTCCACACCTAGGACCCTTCGTGTCGCCGTATCTTGAGCCAAGGTCACGACAGATTGTTCAAGCAGTTGCTATGGCGGCCGATGGACTGGGTTCGGCTCCCCTTGAAATCGCTCTAGCATGGGTGCGAGATGCGCCCGCAATCGCCAGCGCAATTGTTGGTGCCAGGAATAGCGCTCAACTTCGTGGCATTCTCCGGGTCGATGAAATCGAACTACCGCAAGTTGTTCGTAGCGCATTAGATGATGTGAGCGCCCAGTGATTACATACGAATACCACTTGATTCGGGTGCCGCGCGGAACGAAAAAGAGCGCACTTCACAAGATGCTCACCGAATATGCTGAACGGGAACGATGGATTCTCGACCGAGTCCGAATCTACCCCGATGGTCGTCATCTGGTTCAACTCAAGCGGAAGATCTGGCGTCCCGAATATGAATTCGAGCAGCTGCCTCCGCTCTAGTTGTGAACGAAATTCTTTTTACGCCTTGCGCAAGAAGCGATCGAGAGCCTCTACTCCGAAATGAATCGCAGATACCGGCACTCGCTCGTTGATTCCGTGGAATAGCGCCATAAAATCCAAATCCGGTGGAAGTTTCAAGGGCGAAAATCCATAGCCCGCTATTCCTAATTTGGCCAAACCTTTGTTATCGGTGCCGCCACTCATTACATATGGAACTGGGATTGCCTCACTATCGCACTCTTTGAGAGCTGCGCACATCGTTTCAACAAGATCACCTGAGAAAGGTTGCTCGAGAGCTATGTCATGGATGATCGGGTTGATCGAAATGTTGGGTCCGACAAGTTCAGTAATTGTGGCAAGAAACTCCTCCTCGTAGCCTGGCAAGAACCGACCGTCAATAACGGCCTTGGCACTCTGTGGGATGACATTTTCTTTATATCCACCCTCGAGCATCGTTGGGTTGGCCGTGTTTTGAGTAGTGGCGCCGATCATTCGAGCCATCGATCCCAACTCGGCAACAATCGATTCTGGATTTTTCTCATCGAAATCCTTGCCAAGCACATTTGCGACCGAAGAGAGAAAGGTTCGCAAGGTAGAAGTTATTCGCACTGGCCATTGGTGGGAGCCAATTCGGGCAACCGCCTCTGCAATCGTTGTTACGGCATTCTCTTTGTTGATCATCGAACCGTGACCAGCTGTACCCTGGGCAACCAATTCCATCCAGTACATGCCCTTCTCAGAAGTTTCGACAAGATAGAGGCGCTTGCCATTTTTCAAGGTGACAGAAAAGCCACCCACTTCGGAAATCGCTTCGGTGCACCCTTGGAAAACCTCTGGGTGATTCTGCACTATCCAATTGACACCAAACTTTCCACCGGCCTCTTCATCGGCAAAAAATGCAAGGACGATATCGCGCTCGGGAAGAAAACCAGTCTGGTGCCAATGGCCAACGATGGCCAGAATCATTGCGTCCATATCTTTCATATCGACTGCACCTCGACCCCAGATTTCTCCGTCGATGATTTCGCCAGACCAAGGGTCGTGCAACCAATCTGCAGCAGTGGCTGGAACCGTGTCTAGATGACCATGGAGGACCAATCCGGCTCGTTCGGGGTTGCTACCTGTGATTCGAGCGATGACACTGACCCGCCCAGGCGCCGACTCGAAAAGCTGTGGTGATAGACCGCTGGCGGCGAGGTATTCAGAGACATATTGTGCAGCGGCAAGTTCATCCCCTACCCCGCCTCCAAAATTAACGCTGGGAATGCGAATTAATTCCTGACAGATACGGACTGCTTCGGCGCCAATTTTTTGATAATCCACTTCGCTCATACTCCTATCTTCCTACAGCTTCGAGGAAGTACGGCGAATATGTTGGTGATAATTGGGGGTTTTGTTGGCTCGCCTTGCCATTGATACTATGGAGCATTGATGGATCGTGTTTTTCTCCCTCGTCCGGGTGGCGGAATTGGCAGACGCGCTAGCTTGAGGTGCTAGTGCCCGAAAGGGCTTCGGGGTTCAAGTCCCCGTTCGGACACAAGTACTTCCCGGTCTGTGCAGCCGACATAAAGTAGATTCTCGCCATGAAGGAAGAAGCAGTGCAGAGACGATGCACATCGGTTCGGATAGATCAGACTGGCGGAGTCGAAGTCTTAAGAGTCGAAGAAATAGAGCTTGCCCAGCCCGCTCTTCAATCTGATCAGGAATTAATCAAGGTCACCCTTGCTGGAGTGAATTTCATCGACATCTACCATCGTCGTGGCCAATATCAGATGCCGTTGCCCACTTCGCTGGGAATCGAAGGCATAGGTGAGGATCAGCAGGGTCGTCGTGTCTTCTGGCTCAACGCCCTTGGTTCGTATGCGCAAGCAATCAACGCCCCCAAAAGCGCTCTGACAGCCCTTCCAGAGACCAATCTTTCTTCCGAGGAGATTTTGCCGTTGCTCTGTCAAGGGATGACGGCGCACTATCTCGTTGATTCGGCACATCGCCCTGCCTCTGGAGATTTTGCCCTCGTGACAGCGGCAGCCGGCGGTGTTGGTTTGATTCTGATTCAACTCTTAGTCGCACGAAAAGTTCGCGTGATTGCGTGTGCATCCACTCCGGAGCGAGCGGCTCTGGCTCGGCAGCACGGTGCCGAATTCGCCGGAACTTATAGCGAAATGGAAGAGCTCGTGAATAGCGCCACTGACGGATTAGGAGTGCATGTCGTCTATGACTCGGTAGGCAAAGATTACTTCGATCAATTGCTCTCTTTGTTGGCACCATCGGGAATGTTCATTCTCTATGGTGGCGCCAGCGGGCCGGTGCCTCTCTTTGACCTCATGCGACTCAACAGAAAATCCCTTGGCATTAGACGGCCAACATTGGCAACCTACACCGCAACAGCAGAAGAACGAACCAGAAGACTTCAGGAGTTGATCGCGCTTGTCGAAGTGGGCGCGCTGAAATACCCCCCGACTAAAGTCTTCTCCTTATCCCAAGTACAGGATGCTCATCGGTTGATTGAGTCTCGAAGATACTCAGGAAAGATAGGTTTAGATCCATGGAAGATCTAGCTCGCTTAGTAGCGATAATCCTTTTCTTCCCCCTGGTCCTCTCCCCGCTCTCCTTCGTGCTGGTTTGGAAATTCCAACAACGATGGGTGATGTTGCTGGCGATCCCGATTTCTATTGTGAGCGCTACTCTCGGCCTCTTCCTCTTGTTGAGTGAAATCGGAACTGTAGCCCGCGGTTTTGGACTTTGGGGATTGCTCTTTGCCCTAGCTACTTGGCGAATCATCTGGCAACGCACCCGCGGTAAACGGAACGATTAGGCTTGATTAACCAGAGCAGAACCATCAAAGAATGAGAGCACAATGAACGCAGAACTCGAGCGGGCCCAAGCTTTGATACAGGATGTACCCGATTACCCATCGCCAGGAATTCTCTTCCGTGATCTCACCCCCATGATTGCCGATGGCCGTGCCCTTAAAGCTGTTGTTGATGCACTCGCTGCGCTCGCACCCGAAGCTACACATTTCGCTGGCCTAGAAGCTCGTGGATTTATCTTTGCCTCAGCGATTGCGGCTCGCACTGAGCGAGGGTGCATACTTCTGCGGAAACCCAATAAATTACCGCGGGAGAAGTTCTCTGTTTCCTATCAATTGGAGTATGGCAGTGACGCCATCGAGATACATAAAGATGCGTTACGAGCAACAGATAAGGTTTTGATTGTTGATGATGTGCTGGCTACAGGAGGGACGCTTTCCGCTGCAATAGAGCTATTGTCGATGACTCCGGCGAAGTGTCTTGGCAGTGCTGTCGTCGCTGAGATTTCTTTTCTGGCTGGGCGAGAGCGAGTGCGCAGAGCCTTCCCCGCCCATCGTATTGATGCACTTTTCCAACTTTGATAGCTGATAAAACGACGGTGCCGAGAAATCACTCCAAGGTGATTAAGTCGTAGTAATCATCGCGCCAAAGATCTTCATCTCCATCAGGAAGCAAAAGAACTCGCTCTGGAGCTAATGCACTCACCGCACCTTCGTCGTGAGTCACGAGCACGATTGCACCCTGATATTCCCGCAAAGCTCCCAATATCTCCTCACGCGAAGCGGGGTCGAGGTTATTCGTTGGTTCATCGAGCAAGAGAACATTGGCAGCGCTCACGACCAGTTGTGCCAGCGCCAATCGAGTTCGCTCACCACCACTGAGCACACCGACCGGTTTGAAGACATCATCACCGCTGAAGAGAAAAGTCCCTAGGACATTGCGAGCCTCGCCTTCAGAGATATCGGCGCGGGCGCGTAACATGTTTGCTAGAACGGTTTGGTCGTAGTCAAGTGACTCATGCTCCTGAGCGTAATAACCAAGTTGTAGACCATGACCTGCGGCAACTGCCCCGGTATCGGGCTCTAGCTCCCCCGCTAGCATTCTAAGAAGCGTTGTTTTACCTGCGCCATTGAGTCCAAGTATCACCACCCGTGATCCTTTATCGATTGCAAGATCCACATCGGTAAAAACTTCGGTAGAGCCATATGACTTGCTTAACTCTGCGGCGGTGAGCGGAGTTTTGCCACACGGCGCTGGTGTCGGAAAGCGCAGTTTCGCTACCTTATCTTTAGCTCGCTCGCCCTCAGTCGAAGAGATGAGTTTCTCGGCCCGTTTGAACATGACCTGAGCAGCTTTCGCCTTGCTCGCCTTAGCTCGCATCTTCTCGCCTTGCTTCTGCAGAATCTCTGCTCGTTTTTCGGCGATGGCCCGCTCCTTCTTTCTACGGTGTTCATCTTGTTCCCGAGCAAGGAGGTATTTTCGCCACCCCATGTTGTAGACATCAATCACATTTCGATTGCCGTCAAGGTAGAAGATTCGATTTACGACCGTTTCTATCAAATTCACATCGTGGCTGATAATCACCAGGCCACCAGAATATTTGGAGAGGAATTCTCGCAACCAGAAGATTGAGTCCGCATCGAGGTGGTTGGTAGGTTCATCGAGAAGAAGAGTTTGAGCTCCACTAAACAAGATTCGAGCGAGCTCAACGCGCCGGCGTTGCCCGCCAGAAAGTTCATTCAACTTCTGCTCAAAGATCTTCTGCGGAAGGCCGAGGTTCGTGGCAATCGCTTCGGCATCGGATGTGGCGCTATAACCGCCAGCGTTTTGGAATTCCTCTTCTGCTCGCGCATATCTTTCAAGAACCTTTTCGAGTTCGGCACCCTCACTGTTACCCATCTTCTCTTCGAGAGCCCGCATCCGATCGGCGATGCCATCCAGAGAACGGACTGAGAGGATTCGGTTTATTACTGATCCTTCTTCATCGCCAGTGCGTGGATCTTGCGGCAGATAGCCAATGCTTCCGGCGCGGATAACTTGGCCACCGGCTGGCAATGTTTCACCAGCAAGCACTTTAGCCAATGTCGATTTTCCGGAGCCATTTCGACCAACTAAACCAATGCGGTCGCCATGATTGATTCGAATCGACACATCTGCCAGAAGTAAGCGGGCGCCAGCTCGCAACTCAAGGCTCGAAGTGGAGATCATGGTGAAGATGCTCTCATGAATCAGCAGGGAGTAAACTCGCGTCCTGACTTTACAGGCGCTAATCGAGGATCGGAGCGAAAAATGGCAGAAGCTCGTGGGTATGCAGTTCTCAGAGCAAAAGAGGATTTGGTCCCCTACTCGTTTACCCGCAGGGAGTTGCGCCCGAACGATGTCGAGATCTCAATCACTTTTGCAGGAATCTGCCACTCTGATATCCATCAGGGGCGCGAAGAGTGGGGCAAGGCGCTCTTTCCTATGGTCCCAGGGCACGAAATCGTTGGCCGCGTAAGAAGCGTTGGAGCTGCTTCAAAGAAATTCGCCGTGGGCGCGCTAGTCGGAGTCGGCGTCTTTATCGACTCTTGTCGAACCTGCGAGAACTGCCTGGCTGGTTTGCAGCAGTATTGCTTGGAGGGAATGACAGGTACTTACAACACCATGGAGCGGGATGGAAAGAGCGTCGCCTATGGCGGGTACTCGAATCTCATAGTGGTCGATGAAAATTATGTGGTCTCCGTTCCTGAAACACTCCCAGAGGCTGGTGTAGCGCCATTGATGTGCGCAGGAATCACCTTGTATTCACCACTGCGACATTGGCAAGCCGGGCCCGGAAAACGAGTCGGAATTATTGGGCTTGGCGGCTTGGGTCACATGGGGCTGAAGTTCGCACATGCGATGGGAGCACATGTCACTATCTTTTCGCACTCGGAACGAAAAAAGGCCGATGCTTTGGCCATGGGAGCTGACGATTTCGTAGCAAATCCAAATGAAGAGTACTTCAAGAAGAAGAGCACCTCCTTTGATTTGATTCTCAATACTGTCTCCGTCGATGTAAATCTCGAGGCTTACTTATCCCTGTTGCGTCTCAACGGCACGCTGGTGTTGATCGGATTGCCCGGCAAGCCATACGAAGTACCAGCAGGCGTACTTCTTAATAAGCGACGGAGACTTGCCGGATCCATGATTGGTGGGAT
>CAZPIJ010000027.1:0-15986 GCA_964586805.1 uncultured Bifidobacterium sp.
CTAGATCTCGCCCCGATCCAGGCCCGCCAAAACCTCCCGTGCCCGCTCTCGTAATTCAGCTAAATCACTTAACCGCTTCAAACCATTTACCTGCTGGAACATCCGATGGTTCTTGGCAAAAATCTCTCTATTCCGATCGAGAAAATCCCAATACAAAGTTGTAAACGGACATGCATCCTTACCCACCCGAATCTTGTGGTTATAGAGACAGCCCCCGCAATACTCTGACATTCGCGAAATGTAGGCACCACCAGCAGCGTATGGCTTTGTCATCATCCTGCCGCCATCTGCATGCACGCCCATACCAATCACATTTGGCACCATGACCCACTCAGAAGCGTCCACAAATCGCTCCCGCATCCATTCGAGAAACTCTTGTGGGTTTGTTCCGGTAATCAATGCCAGGTTGCTTAACACCATCAACCGAGGAATGTGATGCACCCATGCTCGCTCCTCAACATCATGAACAATCGAGCGAACACAGTTCATATCAGTCTTGGTGCTATCAGTGAATAGTGGTAACAATGAACGATTGGCGGCTAACGAATTGCTCTCCCGATAATCTGCACCCAAATGCCAATACATTCCATTGATATATTCTCGCCAGCCGATGATTTGTCGAATAAAACCCTCGGCAGATTCGATAGGAATCTTCCCTGAATCGAAAGCCTTGAGAGCCGCTCCGATCACCTCCTTGGGATGAAGCAGACCATTGTTGATGTAGGGGCTAATCACCGAGTGGTGGAGAGACCAACTCTCCAATGCCATGGCATCTTCATATGGCCCAAAGTTCGCAAAATGATGAGAGATGAAGTGTTGAAGTTGCTTGTGCGCATCGGCACGCGTGGTTGCCCAAGTAAACTTGAGTGGAATACCCAACTCGGTGGCAACTTCGCTATCAATCTCATCCCGCTCAAAACCTCGATATTCCGGCCATTTGTAATTCTTTGGTGGTGGCAGCCGGTTTTCTTTATCAAAGTTCCAGGCCCCACCAACTGGCTTTCCGTTATCCATCAAAATGTCGAAGTACCGACGCTGCTCGCGATAGAAATTCTCCATCACATAACTTTTCTGAGATTTCGCCCACTCTTCAAAGCGTTCCCGAGATGTAAGGAAGAAATCATTCTCCACACATTCAAAGCCAAGATCATCTAGCGTCTGTTGTAACCGGAAAGATGATTGTCTCGTAGCGTGCAGTGAATGTGTTGGAGATTTTCTTTGGAATTCCAGAATGCCTTCTCGAGTTGTGGGCGACTTCAAGTACTCAACTGAAAAACCTTCAGCTCGTAATTCCTCTGCAAAATGTCGAGCGCTCGAGATAAGAAAGAAGAGACGCTCTGGATGCCAATTTCTCCCAGAACGCATCCGCTCACTTTCGACCATAAGGATGTGGTCGCTATCGACATTGGCGGTTCGCAGAATGCCGTAATCGCGATGGAGGTGATCGAAAGGAATGTAGAGCGTTCGCTTCTTGACCACTTAGACTCCCTGCTGCTTACTCCATTTATGTAGCTCTTCGATCGCGCGTTCCCGGCCAAGTGGGCCATGCTCCATCCGTAGTTCTAAAAGATGGTCATATGCCTTACCCACAATTGGCCCTGGCTTAATCCCAAGAATCTCGATGATTTCATTGCCATTGAGATCCGGTCGAATCGCCGCCAACTCCTCCTCTTGGGCTAACTGGTCGATCCGCGCCTCTAATTGATCATAAGTTGCGGCGAGCGCCTGCGCCTTGCGGAGATTACGGGTAGTGCAATCTGCCCTAGTCAATACATGTAAATGAGTAAGGAGCGGGCCAGCATCTCGCACATATCTGCGGACTGCGCTGTCGGTCCATTCACCGCTGCCATATCCATGAAATCGCAGGTGAAGGGCGACGAGCTTTGAGACATCCTCTATCGTCTCGCGATCAAAACGGAGCTCCTTCAGGCGGCGTTTTGTCATCTTCGAGCCAACAACTTCGTGATGATGGAAAGAGACACCTCCGCCATCAATCAACGCACGAGTCTTGGGCTTACCAATATCGTGCAACAGCGCTGCCAATCGAATAGTCAGATTCCGACCACCCAGCCGCTCTTCCATCTCGATAGCTTGTTCAAGCACAATGAGTGAATGTTCGTAGACATCCTTATGGCGATGATGCTCATCTATCTCAAGCCGGAGCATTGGTAACTCTGGTAGGAAATACTCACACAAACCCGTTTCCACCATGAGCATCAGGCCGCGGCGGGGATTATCAGAGATAATCGTCTTGACGAATTCCTCTCGGATTCGCTCCGCAGAGATGATGGTCAATCGCTCCTTCATCTCTTTGATAGCTTGCGTAACTTGATCATCAACATCAAAACCTAGTTGCGCGGCAAATCTTGCTGCACGCATCATTCGAAGTGGGTCCTCAGAAAACAACTCTGTTGCTCTGATTGGCGTGCGGATCTTTCGTGCCACAAGATCCTGCAATCCACCAAATGGATCCACGAACACATTTTCAGATTCACCGATTTCTAATGCCATCGCATTGATTGTGAAATCGCGACGACGCAGATCGCCCTCTAGGCTGTCACCAAATTCGACTGCGGGTTTTCTGCTCTCTGTGGAATAGGAATCTTTCCGAAAAGTGGTGATCTCGGCAGTGATCTCGCCTTTCTTGCCTGCGACAGTTCCGTATGCGATTCCGGTCTCCCAGGTTGCATCAGTCCACTTCTTTAGAATCTTTAAAGAATCCTCAGGTTTCGCATCGGTGGTGAAATCAAGGTCGTTACCACCGCGCCCGAGTAATGCATCACGGACCGGGCCACCTACGAGGGCTAACCGAAATCCAGCGGAGCGAAAAGAGCGCGCCAAATCCACCGCTGCCCTCGGGATGCTGACCAGGTTGGCGGCGGCCTTTGCCTGTTCTGGCGAAATGGCGCTCATGGGCATTAAGGGTACGCGGGTAAGGTAGGGGTATGTCCCGGACCTCGGGTGAGGGCGGGCTCGAGCCGGTTTTTATCGCACCTACCGCTTCGTCCTCCTCACCAGCCACTCGTACTGCTGGTGCAGCTAATCGCACACAACGCACCCAACGGCCGCGCCCGAAAAAACATAGCGGCAAGAAAAGCGCGCCAGCGCGACAGCCCGCCAAGAAAAATCCCGGCAAAAGAGTGGAAGAGGTTAGCGCTGGAGGTCTGGTTGTCGATAAAAGCGGCGAAATGGGATTACTCATCGGTCGTATCGATAAACGAGGTCGGATGCTTTGGTCCCTACCCAAAGGTCATATCGAAGTGGGCGAAACCCCAGAAGAAGCAGCGCTGCGCGAAGTGCGCGAAGAGACAGGAATCAAGAGTGCTATCACTCGTTCGTTAGGAGTGATTGACTTTTGGTTTATGGCCGAAGGGAAACGGATTCATAAGACCGTTCATCATTTCCTTTTCGCCGAAAAGTCTGGACGACTCGAGGCACAAATAAGCGAAGTCGATGAAGTGAAATGGTTCCCTCTTGATGATATTGCCAAGACGCTTGCCTATCCCGATGAACGAAAACTCATTCAGCGCTCAGGAGATCTACGATCATGAGCGGCAAGCGGGCTAGAGCCGTTCTGGTATTCGCGCTAACACTCCTCATTACCAACTCCTTTGGTGCTCCAATAAGCACCGCAGCAACTCCTCTCACCATCATCTCTGATACTTTCCACCGCGAAGTAAATGGCAAATTCACTGACGACCTTCTTGGCGAATCAATTTCTGCAGGAGGAGAGCTCTACGAGAAAGTCAATGCCGCACCACTTGATAGCACCTGGCTGATTGACCCGCAGATAATCGAAGAGCTCATTGATATGAGCGATGGTTATACGGTGCTTCCAAAAAGTGATGGAGCATTTGCCCAGGCGGCAGAGACCTTTCTCGATTTACTGAGGAAAGCAATCGGAAATAATCCGGTATTTGCCCTTCCTTATGGGTCACCGCACCTAGAAACACGAAGGAAAATTGCCGACCTAGAACTTACGCAGTTGCAGAGCGTGAGCGCGCTTCGCCTTGCTCGAGCTTTGGATACCCCCGTCTCGGCAGGGCTGCCTGAAACTTACATACCCGATACAAAAGCACCGGCGAATCGAGCAAAAGTTGCATTCTCTTCGCTACGCAAATCTCTAAATAAGATCCAGGACATCACCGCGGATCCAGAGGTGACAGAGATAGCCCTTCGAAGCAACGCACTTCTTAATCCCAAGCTTGCTCGCAAACAAGTGCAATATCTTTCAATTTCACTCAATGGCACTGTCGATAGATTAGAGAAGAAGGTGGAAGTCCTTCCCGGGAATTACCGACTCACTTCAACTAACGAAGAGATTCCAATCACTATCGTCAATGAATTCACTTCTCCAGCAGAGGTAGTTCTCGTTCTGCACGCGGAGAACGCGCGTATCGCAATCGATACCGCAAAGAAAGTCACAATTCCGGAGAATTCTCGGAAACAGTTCCTCATCACTGCAAAGGCCGTTGCAAATGGAAAGGTCCGAGTCGAAGCTCGATTAGAAACGGCAACTGGTGCGCGATATGGCCAGTCCAGTTACTTGCAATTCACCATCTCGATGATCGGCTCGGCAATCACTTGGGTAATGGCTGGGGCTGGAATACTTCTTCTGACAGCCAGTGGCGTGCAGATATACCGGCGCGTGCGGCGAGGGCGGTGATGTAGATATGGAACGAGAAGAACCTGACTTCATCAAATCCTCAGCAATCATGGCTGCTGGAACTATCGTCTCGCGATTCACTGGCTTGATTCGCAATCTACTCACTGTAGCTGCTTTAGGCACTGCGTTATTCGCCGACACATTTAATGTTGCAAATACCATTCCAACAATCTTGTACATACTGCTTGCAGGAGGTGCGCTCAACGCTGTCTTCGTGCCACAGTTGGTCCGCTCGATGCGAGAGGATGATGATGGCGGCTCTGCCTTCGCATCGCGCTTGCTCACCTCCGTGACATCACTGCTATTTCTCATCACAGCACTTGGCATAGTTTTGGCTCCGTTAATCACCAGGATCTACGCCCCTAAATTCTCGCTCCCTGGCTTTGAAACCGAGCGATCACTAACTATCACCTTCATGCGTTACTGCCTGCCGCAAATTCTGATGATGGGAATCTTTGTCATTCTCTCTCAAATCGGAAATGCCCGCGGAAAATTTGGGCCGATGATGTGGGCACCAGTCCTAAATAATCTTGTAGGAATCGCAGTTCTTCTGATATTTCTCGCTGTCGCACCGGATGTCAGCGCCAGCACCATCTCACCAAACCAAACCGCGCTCCTGGGGATCGGCACCACACTGGGCTTTGTTATCCAGGCGCTCATCCTGATTCCAGTTGTCAAGAAATCCGGTTTACACCTAAAGGTTCGCTTCGATTGGCGCAATTCTGATCTGAAAAAATCTTTCCGGCTTGGCGTTTGGACGCTACTTTTTGTCTTAATCAATCAAATCGGTTATCTCATCATCGTTAAAGTAGCAACTTCGGCGGCAGTGCAAGCAAAGATTGAAGGCATAACGACTGGCGTGGGTTTCACTCCGTACTCATACGCCTATTTCATCTTCATCTTGCCACATTCAATTATCACTGTCTCGGTGATTACCGCGCTACTTCCAAGAATTTCGCGATTAGCACATGAGAAAAACGATGAGGCGGTAAAGAAGAATCTTGTTGATTCGTTACAGAACATCGCTGTTGCAACTGCGCCCAGCACCTTGATTTTTATCGTTTTTGGCACAGCAATTTCTGCACTGCTCTATGCAGGAACTAGCGCCGATGATTCACGACAGATTGGTCTGGTACTTGCAGGTTTCGCAATCGGATTAATTCCATTTAGCACAATGCCGTTGTTGCTCAGAGGTTTCTATGCTTACGAAGATACGAAAACCCCGGTAATCATCAATATTGTTTCCACTGGATTGATGATGATTCTTGCGGTTGTCGCCGAAAATCTCATTCCGTTTCGGTATGTGACAATCGCATTAGCCGTCATACTAGGGATTAGTAATCTCGTCGGCACGCTCCTTTGTATCCGCGCGCTCGAACGAAGAATTGGTCGTTTCCCTCGTGCGCGACTTTTTGTCACGCACATAAAGCTCCTACTGGTTGCTTCCCTCGCACTCCTCCCCGGAGCGCTGGTCTATCTGCTGGTCGATAGGTTGATGCCATCGGGAGCGGGTTGGTTGAGCAACGCAGCCGCACTTGTCTCTGCTGGCGCTTGTTTCGCCTTGACCTATATATATGTAGGGCGTCTGGCCAAGGTGAACGAAATCACCTCGCTTTACCACCAGATAATCTCCCGATTCAGGCCAGAGCGATAGCCAACCGGTAGCGGCGAAACGGAATACCGCAACTGAAATTAGCGTTCTCGATAGTATGACCGCTGTGAATATTGCGAGTGAAATTCGAGAACTAGTCATCGTCGGATCAGGGCCTGCCGGATATACAGCAGGGATCTATGCTGGACGAGCTCAGCTCAAACCACTCCTTTACGAGGGATCAGTAACTGCTGGCGGTGCACTTATGAATACCACCGATGTCGAGAATTTCCCCGGCTTTCCCGAAGGAATAATGGGTCCAGACCTAATGGACCATATGCGCAATCAAGCTAAGCGCTTCGATGTCGAAATCATCACAGATGACATCGTCGAAATGCATCTTGCTGGCGATATCAAAGTCCTTAAGGATGGGAGTGGAAATACCATCCGTGCCAAGGCTGTTATCTTGGCGACAGGTTCTGCCTACCGGGAGATTGGCTTAGTAAATGAGAAACGACTCTCCGGCCGTGGCGTCTCATGGTGTGCTACTTGTGATGGCTTCTTCTTCCGCAATCAGGTGATTGCTGTGGTCGGTGGTGGCGATAGCGCAATGGAAGAGGCAAACTTTCTGACACGCTTTGCTGAAAAAGTCATTCTCGTCCATCGCCGAGACTCCTTACGAGCATCAAAGATCATGGCGGATCGCGCGAAAGCAAATCCGAAAATTGAATTCCTCTGGAATAGCGAGGTCATCGATGTACTCGGCGACGATAAAGTTTCTGGTCTAAGAATCCGAGATACAGTCAATGGCAGCGAAAGCACATTGGATGTCACGGGGCTTTTTGTTGCAATAGGTCATGACCCGCGGAACGAATTGATCAAGGGTCAGATAACCCTCGATGACGAAGGCTATGTTCTTGTTGGCGGAAGTGGTCGATCGGGAACTGCTACCAATCTTGTTGGAGTCTTTGCCTGCGGAGATCTCGTCGACCATACCTATCGACAAGCCATAACCGCTGCCGGTTCTGGGTGCGCTGCCGCCCTAGATGCTGAACGATTCCTGGCAGAGCACTAGAGTTTTCACCATAGAATAGAGAACGCAAGAGCTGAGATGGAAGCGAGTAAAAATATGGGAGCGACAAAAGCGGTAACAACTTCGACTTTCGATGCAGAGGTCCTCAAAAGCAACACACCAGTCCTGGTCGATTTTTGGGCAGAGTGGTGCGGACCTTGCCGGGCTGTCGCGCCGATCCTCGAAGAAATCGCCACCGAGCATTCCGCTAAATTGAAAATCGTGAAACTCAACACCGATGAAGAGAGTGCTATTGCCATCAAGTATGGGATTACCTCCATCCCGACGATGAACCTTTTCGTCAATGGACAGGTGGTAAAAACCATTATTGGTGCACGACCCAAGCCAGCCATCATGAAAGAGCTCGAGGGTTACCTCTAAGTCGTGGTCGATGAGGCACTTGCCCAGCCTGGTGACAATAGTCAGATAGTCACTGAGGTAATCGCCTCGCTTGCTCGCCTAGGTTTGCTTCGAACATCGCCCCATACTCTCGATGCAGATGTCATCTCGGCGTTGGCACATTTTCAACAAGCACGAGGGCTCTCAGCAACCGGCATCCTCACCAGAAGTACCTACCGAGCACTTGAAGAAGCCCGCTGGCGTCTGGGCGATAGAAATCTCTCTGTGATTCCTGGCGCACTTATGCGCGGCGATGATGTCACTACTTTGCAGCAGCGCCTGACCGAAATGGGTTTTGATTGTGGACGAGTTGATGGCATCTATGGACCACTCACTGAATCTGCCGTCAAAGATTTTCAGAGACAAGTAGGCCTCTCGTCAGATGGAATTGTGGGTGTCGGAACTTACAAAGCATTGATTCGACTAACCGGAACCGTCAAAGGTGGCACACCCACTAGTTTGCGCGATGAATATCTTGTGCGTCGAAGAGGGCCGGCACTCAACGGGAAAGTTGTTGTTCTTGACCCAAGCTTTGGCGGTAGTGCGAAAGGTTGCGAAGCTTTTGGCCTTAACGAATCACAAATCGTCCTCGATGTCGCGCAGAGACTTGAAGGTCGACTTACCGCATTAGGAGTGCGCGCCTTTCTTACTCGCGGCAAAGAGACTAATCCCTCTGAGAGTGAGCGGATCGAATTTGCAAATAAAAGTGGGGCTGACCTAGTCATCTCCTTCCATCTAGAGGCTCACACCAATCCATTGGCATCTGGAGTTGCTTCGTACTACTACGGAAACGATGCCCATGAAGTGCACTCTGTGGTCGGGGAAAAGTTGGCCACATTGATTCAGCGTGAAATCTGCGCCCGTACCGACCTCATCAATTGCAGAACACATGCCCGCACTTGGGAGATCCTCCGACTGACCAAGGCTCCTTCGGTCCGTGTTGATCTGGGTTATCTCACCAACGAATCTGATGCCACCAAACTTGCTCGAGCTGCATTCCGAGACACGCTCGCCGAAGCATTGGTCGTAGCAATACAACGCCTTTATTTTGCGGTCGAAGAAGATGCAGCCACCGGAACGCTCTCGATTGCCGATCTCCGTCGGGCGGGTTTACGAAAATAGCGGAGATTTCCTAGTTCTCGACAGGGTAAAGTTCACCCATGTCTGGATTGCTCCCGCACGACGAGAATCTCACGGCTCGTTATGCCGAGCGCGCTGCTCGAATGGTGCCAAGTGAAATTCGCTCACTTTTCGCAGTTGCCTCCCGCCCCGAGATTGTCTCGCTTGCCGGAGGAATGCCAAACCTCTCTGCCCTTCCGATGGAGATGATGGCTGATGTGGTGCGGAAATTGATTCTTGAAAATGGCCAAGAGGCGCTTCAATACGGAAGCGGACAAGGCCACCCGAGACTTCGGGAACAAATCTGCGAAATGATGGCGCTCGAAGGCATTCGAGCCAAGAGTGATGATGTCGTCATCACCACGGGTTCGCAAGCAGCACTTGATCTCATCACGCGAATTTTCATCGATCCAGGTGATGTCATCCTGGTCGAGGCGCCCTCTTATGTCGGCGCACTCGGTGTCTTTGCTCAATATCAATCCCAAGTCGTGCATGTGGCGATGGACGATAAAGGACTTATCCCCGCCGCGCTCTCTGAGGCGATAACCAAAGTCCGAGCAGCCGGTGGGAAAATCAAATTCCTCTATTGCATTCCGAATTTTCAGAACCCTTCAGGTGTCACCATGCCAGCCTCAAGACGGACAGAGATTCTGGATATCTGCCGCGAGTCAGAGATCTTCGTCGTCGAGGATAACCCCTACGGATTACTCGGTTTCGATGGCGCAGTGCCCAACGCCATGCGCGCAGAAGATGCAGAGAATGTCATCTATTTGGGCTCTTTCTCCAAAACAATCGTTCCTGGGTTACGAGTTGGCTGGGCCTTAGTTCCTCAGGGTGTGAAGGAGAAATTGATCATCGCCAACGAATCATCGGTGCTCTGTCCTTCGAACTTCGCACAGCTGACAATTTCTAGTTATCTTGCACATGAGCCCTGGCGCGACCAAATAGCCTCATTCTGCTCGCTCTATAAGGAGCGGCGCGATGCAATGCTTGAGACTCTTGATGCGCACTTCCCGGCGAGCGCAACCTGGACCAAACCAAAGGGCGGTTTTTATGTATGGGTCACCTTGCCGCCAGAGATTGATACCAAACTCTTAGTTCCGCGGGCGATTGCCGCGAAAGTTGCTTATGTCCCTGGAACAGCCTTTTATGCCGATGGATTCGGAAGTTGGCAGATGCGCCTTTCATACTGCCATCCCACTCCCGAAAGAATTCGCAAAGGCGTAGCTGCGCTTGGAAATGTAGTGAAGGAAGAGATCGCTCGCCGTGGTGGCGAGAGTGGGAAAGCCCTCAAATAACTCGAATCATGGGGCTCTCTGGAGCAGAAGTTATCCCAGGAAGAAATTATCCGGCTTGCCGACTACTGGAAGTTCGACGGTAAAACACATCCCATCAGAAGTATCGCCGTTGCTAGAAGCGAAGGTGTACTCAGGTGAATATTCATCGCGTGCCGTAGTTATGAGCATCGTCTGCATTGCGCTGCCACCAAAGGATGCGCAGGTTGCTAGCGCCGTGGGTACTTTTACGATGTTGAGCAGATCGCCTTCGGGGGAGTAATTTCGAACCTGACCTGAACCCCAGAATGCCACCCAGAGATTGCCGAGCGAATCGGTGCACATCCCATCAGGAACGCCAATCACATCACTGACATCAATTGCCGGAAGCTCACCGATGATCGCCCCCTCGATGGGATCGAATTGATATCGGGAGATTTCTCGGGGCGCAGAATCGATGTAATACATGATTTTTCCATCGAGCGACCAGTCAATGCCATTGGAAATCTGCACATTTCTTCGTTCGGTAGTGAAATTAAAATGGCGGTCATATCGACGAAGCTCGCCCCGCTTGCTGTTAGGGACCACTTCAGCAAGCCCCATCCAGAGTGCACCTGAAGGATCGATATTGCCATCATTGGTCCGTAAGAGCTCGATATCAATGCCCATATCAATCTTCTTCTGGAGAACAAAGTCATTATCAATAAGTGCGAGCTGATCACCCAAGGCAATGATGTAGCCACCAGCTCTTCGTTTGCCGATGTAACTGACAAAATCCCCAAAATCGTGAACCCTTAAATCTCCACTCTCGGGCGCGTACTCGGCAACCTCACCCCCAAGAAGATCTACCCAGAGAAAACGGTTGCTCCGCTCATCCCAGAGCGTGCCCTCACCCAACTTAAACCGAGCTCCTGGAATAGGGCTTGCCTCGAAGCTGGCCATCCCTTGTGAAACCTATCCTTCGATCTCTTCGATAATTCGACGAAGATCTTCCGCTGATGCATATTCAATGATGATCTTCCCATTGCTCTTGCCGGTGACTTTTTCGATTGTCACACGAGTGTTCAGGAAATCTCCCAACTCCTCGGCGAGTTCAGCAAGCTCAGGTGAGACTGACTTTGTTTTGTTGGCAGATGATTTCTTCTTCCCACCTTTAATTCCCACAGAAATAATCTCTTCGACTGCACGAACGCTTAAACCTTCGGTGACAATCCGATTGGCTAATCGCTCCATCGCGACAGATTCACCAAGAGCAAGGAGTGCCCGAGCATGACCAGCCGAGAGCACGCCTGCTGCCACCCTCCGTTGTACGCTCGGTGGCAGCGCAAGCAAGCGAAGCGTGTTGGTGATGTGTGGACGAGAACGCCCAATTTTTTGGGCTAATTCATCATGGGTGTAGTTAAAATCATTAATGAGTTGCTCATAAGCAGCTCCCTCTTCTAGAGCATTCAATTCGGAGCGATGAATATTCTCCAAGAGAGCTTCGCGAAGTAATTCATTATCTGGAGTCTGTCGAATAATGACAGGGATCTCTGATAATCCAGCGGCTTTTGCTGCACGCCAACGCCGTTCGCCCATAATCAATTCGTAGCGACCATCGGCAACCACTCGCACTACCGGTGGTTGCAGCACTCCTACTTCTTTTATTGAAGTGATCAACTCCGCCATCTTCTCTTCATCAAAGACTGTTCGAGGTTGCCGTGGGTTAGGAACAATCGAATGCAGGGGTACTCGATTGAGATTAGCAACATCAACCGCAACGCCAGCAACGAGAGAGGAGAGTTGCTTGGATTCGCCAGCTGGAATGAGTGCGCCCAATCCTCGACCCAATCCACCTTTTCGTGTACTCATCTGGTTCGACCTTTCTCATGTAATTCGCGCGCTGCGGCGAGATAGGCCAACGCACCTGGCGATGACATGTCGTATGTCATGACACTCTGTCCATACGAGGGCGCTTCGCTTACGCGTACTGCGCGAGGAATGACAGTGGTTAAGACTTCGTTGGGAAAGTGCGAACGAACAGTGCTTGCAACATCATGAGCCAGTCGCGTTCGCCCATCAAACATTGTCAAAATGATGGCACCGATATGTAGTTGAGGATTGGTATTTGCAGTGACCAAAGAAATTATCTTCATTAACTGTGTTAAGCCTTCAAGTGCATAATATTCACATTGAATTGGGATTAATAATTCATCAGCAGCAATCAATGCGTTCAAGGTGAGCAAACCTAAACTCGGTGGGCAATCGATAATTATGTAATCGTATTTTTCATTTTCGCGCTCGAGCATCGCTGTAATGGCATCGCGCAATCTGAACTCTCGTCGCTCTAGTTCGACAAGATCAATCTCAGCCCCTGCAAGATCAACGCCTGCTGGCACCACATCTAAACGCGGATAACCCTCGGCTCGCTGTCGCACACCAGCGAGAGTGGCACCTTCCACGAGCACTTCGTAACTGCCCCGAATACCTTCATGGTGATCCACATTAAAGGCGGTACTGGCATTGCCTTGAGGGTCTAGATCAATAAGAAGAACCTTGAGGCCACCCATTGCCAGCGCGGCTCCGATATTGACCGCGGTAGTGGTCTTACCCACCCCACCTTTCTGGTTAGCAACGGTGATAACTCGAGTAGCAAGAAGGGGGGCCATCGCCTCCTTTAATCGGCGAGTGCCAATAACTGCTTTAGTTTCACGGGAAACAGTGGCGCTCACAGGGCGCAGTTAACCAGCCTTTACCACCGAAATCACCTTGCACCCACCGGTGGGCAGGGTGAGCTCGAGAACTTCACCACTCGCACCGGTATACCGAGAGATCGGGGTCTGGGCTAACTCTTCAGCCGCTCGCTCCCCCTTCATTGCGAGAATTCGCCCCCCGGGAGCGAGCAGATGCCAGCTCCAGGCCAACAATCGATCCATCGGGGCAACGGCCCGGGCGGTCACTACGCCAAATTTTCCCTGAAATTCCAAGGCTTTCTTCCGCACAACCTCCACATGGGTGAGTCCTAATTCGGCGATAACCTCACGAAGAAAGCTCGCTCGACGCTCAAGGGGTTCCACTAAGACCATGGAGATATCGGGGCGGGAGAGCGCCAGGACGATTCCGGGGAGACCAGCCCCACTGCCAATATCTGCCACACGAACTTGAGCAGGTAGGGCGGTAATCAAGGGAAGGCAGTTATAGATATGACGATCCCAGATTCGCTCCCCCTCTCGGGGTCCGATCAGCCCTCGCTCCACCCCAGCGCTCTGCAGGATTTCGGCATAGCGCTCAAATGTTTCCCGTGAAACCAGGCCCTCGGAGGTCATTCCCGGATCGTTACTCAATCTCGAAAGGCGATCAGGCTGGGAGAACGACAATGTGTCGCTCTGGCTCTTCACCTTCAGATTCACTACTCAAGCCCAGCTCGCCAATAGCATCATGGATAACCTTCCGCTCGAAGGCATTCATTGGCTTAAGGGCGACGGCGATACCGCTCCGCTTGACCTCTTCTGCAGTGCTCTCAGCTAGGGCGCGCAAATCTTCGCGCTTTTTCGCCCTAAATCCCTCAATATCGAGCATCAACCGAGAACGCTCGCCAGTCTCACGCTGAACCGCCATCCGGGTGAGCTCCTGAAGCGCCTCGAGCACCTCACCCTCCCGACCAATGAGATGAGCCAACTCGCCGCCAACAATCGCTAGAGCGGCTCGATCGTTCTCGACATCTATATCGATATCCCCGGGTAGATCAGCAATATCCAGGAGCGCCTCGAGGTAATCTGCCCCTCGATCACCCTCCTCCTCTAACCGAGAAATTAAGCTTTTCTCACTCATGCACTCTCTCCTGCCTCCCCCCGCGGGGGTAAATGTAAGTATTTGTCATATTTAGCGGCTTTTATACCGATAATCCTGGCTACTTATTCTTCTTATTTTTGCCCTTGTTCTTGTTCTTCTTACCTTCACCACGCTTGGGTTGTTGGCGCTGCCCTTTCGGCTCCTCCATCGCCACAGATCCATTATTTGTTGGCTCATCCTCTTGCGATGGTGGAGTGGTTCCAGACTTCTTCGCGCGCTTCGCTTCTAATTCAAAATATGCCGGCGAACCGGGTGTTGGATTCCGTTTGATGACATAGAACTGTTGTCCCATTGTCCAAAGGTTTGTCGTTAGCCAATAAAGCAACACACCAACAGGAAAATTGATTCCGGTGACGGCAAAGATAATGGGGAATAAGTACAACAAAATCTTCTGTTGTTGCAACATCATGTTTGGCTTGCCATCCGGTTTTGGCATTCCTTTTACCATGAGTTGTCGCTGGGTAAGGAATGTTGATGCCGACATCAGAATAATCATGATGAGCGTGATGATTTTGACTGTGCCTGGCGTTCCACCAAGTTTCTCGATGTCGTTGGCTCCCATCAAGAAAGTTGCTGCGATAGGTGCACCGAAGAAACCTGCGTTGGCTGCGCTATCTACATCTGATTGGGTGAGCACTCCCCGAGGTACATCCTGTGCGATTCCATTAAGCACGGTGAAAAGCGCAAAGAAAATTGGTGCCTGAGCCAATAGTGGAAAGCATGAAGCGAGTGGATTAGTGCCGTGCTTCTTATACAACTTCATCATCTCTTCTGATTGCTTTTGGCGGTCATCCTTGTACTTCTGTTGAATTGCCTTCATCTCTGGTTGCAGAACAGTAAGGGCCCGTTGGCTCTTGATCTGCTTAACAAAAAGCGGAATCAGGATGATTCGAATCAACACCACCAGACAAATAATCGCTAAAGACCAGGTGACGCCACTATCGGCACCGAACAGTGGCTCGAAGAGTGAATGAAAACGGAGAATCACCCACGAGATCGCATCGTAGAGCGGATTGAAAATACCCACTATTTACGCACCTTTCTGGACAGCATTCCGGTATTCGATTCTGAATCTGCAACTTCTTCTCTTTGGGCTGGATAGTCGATGCCACCCATGGACCATGGGTTGCAGCGCACCAACCGCCATATCGCCATGGCCATCCCGCGGCCATAGCCCTGACTGCGAATCGCAAGCAGCGCGTACTCGGAGCAAGTTGGGTAATACTTGCATCGCGCAGGAAACGCCGGCGAAATCCATCGTTGATAGAAACGAATAAGTGCAATCATCGAGAACCTGCATCATTTCTAGAGAAATAACGGTTGATGAGCGAGGAGATCTCATCTCCAATGTTCTGATCTATTGACCGTGCAGCTCCTGGGTGTGCTCGCACGACAATCAAAGTTCCACCAGAGAATCGAGAAATGTGCGGAGCGATCGCATGACGAATTTGTCGCGAAACCCGGTGGCGAATGACAGAACCGCCGACACTCTTTCCCACTATCAGGCCTACCTTCACCGGTGCCCCTGAGCGCGCACCATCCAGTGGTGTACGAACATGGAGCAGAAAATTCTCTCCAGAGACCTTCGTCCCCTTGCTTGCAAGTGCGAACTCGCTGGCTTTACGAAGGCGATGTATTTGCGCCAACATAAGCGTGCGCCGCGATCACGGATTGGTTATGCCGAGATGCGCAAGCGCCCTTTGGCGCGGCGCGCAGCAAGCACAGCGCGGCCGGCACGGGTAGCCATTCGTGCGCGGAAACCATGGGTCTTTGCCCGACGGCGATTATTGGGTTGAAAGGTCCGCTTCACGAAAATCTCCTAAAACTCGACGCTCCCCGATCGTGGAAATCGTGGAGGTAATGCAGGCACGACCGTTCGTGCAGGAGGTAAACGGTACGGAAGTAAGGGCGGTACGGTCAAACCAACCAGAAGCTGACCGAAGGGGAGAGCCCGCCTCCCAAGAAGCACTCTAAACCCAGAGTTTAGAGTTGTGGATAACCAGTTGCTTTTTCGGAAAACCCCCAATAAGGTCG
>CAZPIJ010000028.1:0-4430 GCA_964586805.1 uncultured Bifidobacterium sp.
AAACTTGCGAATTGATAAGCGAAGTAGCGAACAGCTTCGAGAGGTTCGATTCACTCGAAATTGGTCAGAACACCCTGAAGGTTCTGTGCTAGTCGAATTTGGGAAGACCCGAGTCTTGTGCACGGCATCTTTTACCGAAGGCGTCCCGCGATGGCTCCAAGGACAGGGCAAAGGGTGGGTAACCGCGGAATATTCGATGCTCCCACGAGCAACACATACTCGTTCTGACCGCGAGAGCGTAAAAGGAAAACTTGGTGGCCGGACTCAAGAGATCTCTCGACTAGTCGGTCGTTCGCTCCGATCAGTTATCGACATGTCAGCGCTGGGTGAGAACACGATCATTATTGATTGTGATGTACTGCAAGCAGATGGTGGCACCCGAACGGCCGCAATTACTGGCGCCTATGTGGCGCTCTCGGATGCAATCACCTGGGCGCTGGCCAAAGCAATACTGCCCAAGTCTCCGCTCATTGATTCGATTGCCGCTATCTCAGTGGGAATAATCGATGGAGCGGCGATGCTAGATCTCTGCTACGAGGAGGATGTTCGGGCAGAAACCGATATGAATGTTGTCTGCACCGGCTCTGGCAAGTTCGTAGAAGTTCAAGGCACTGCAGAGCGAGACCCATTTGATCGTGCGCTCCTTGATAGTTTGCTCGATTTGGCCCTTTCAGGTTGCCAGCAATTGTGCCAACTTCAGAAGAAGGCGCTTACTTAAGTGCGGATAGTCCTTGCGACTCGAAATGTGGGGAAGATTCGAGAACTAGGGCGGATTTTGGCAACAGCTCTTCCTGATGTTGAGTTAGCTGGCACAGAGGGTTTCAAGGAACTTGCTGAGATCGAGGAGACCGAGACAACTTTCGAGGCAAACGCCTTACTAAAGGCGAGAGCAGTTTGCCGATTCACTCACCTTCCTGCGATTGCTGATGACAGTGGATTAGCAGTCGATCATCTGGGTGGTGCTCCAGGAATCTACTCTGCTCGATACAGTGGCATTCATGGCGATGACATAGCAAATCTAGAAAAAGTGCTTGCCGAGATGAGGGGCGTCATCAATCGCAGAGCGCAATTCGTTTGTGCGGCAGCATTCGTGGCTCCGAATGGTTACGAGAAAGTTCTACGAGCAGAGTTGGCGGGTCAGCTTATTGAAAATCCTCGAGGAAATAATGGCTTTGGATACGATCCAATTTTTCTGCCAGATGGTCATGGGCAAACCACAGGTGAGATGAGCGCTGATTCAAAAGATTCCATTAGTCATCGTGGAAAAGCAATGCGAGCACTGGTCGAGCAAATCTCTGGTGAGATATCTCGTTGGGAGTGAGGCACCTTCAATTCAGGAGCGAGTGAATCACAATCTCTCGAACTTGCGAACTTCAGGAAAAAGGAGCGAGAAGATAATCGCAAGCACAACCAGAATTGCAGCGCCATTTAGCGTCATTTCGACGCCATATTTATCGGCTAGTGGACCGGCAAGAGCTAATCCCACGGGCCGAAAAAGCATCACGATTACGCCATCGTAAGCAGCCACGCGCGAGAGCGCTTCACGGGGAATTCGAGTCTGTAACGCAGTGTCCCAGATCGTCTTCCACAGGTCGAAGACCACGCCCCATACGAACGCAGCCAAGATGATGATCCACAGTGGCTGCGGATGGGCAATCGACCAGATGTATATGGCGAGAAATACCGTTAGGCCCATCATCGTGAACATCGGATATTTAGGATGAAAGCGCATGGCAATGAACGAACCGACGATTAAGCCCACTGAAACAGCTGTAAGCACCATTGACCATGACTTCGCCCCATCAAACTTCTCTTTTGCTACCAGCGGTCCGAGGACATTCTCACCAGCTGCCCATGACATGACAATGAATGCGAAGCAAACATCGATGACAACAAGCCAACGGAAAGAGGTAAACACCCGCCATCCTTCTTTGAGATCTTGAAGGACGGTGTTCTCGACTTTCTCCATGGGAGGAGTCACATGTTTGAAGGTATAGATGACGATCCCTGCAATAAGGAAAGTGCCAGCATCAAACGCAAGCGCAAAAGTACTTCCAACGGTGCTCACGAGAATTCCTGCAAGTGCGGCTCCGATGATCAAGGCAATATTCGAGAACATGTTGTTTAAGGCATTTGCCTTCTGTAGCGCATGGTTCGGCAAGAGCGCAGGAAGTACGCCATTGAATGCAGGCCACCAGATACCAAGTAAGAGGCCACAACCAACATTCACGATAAAGAAGACCCAGAATGGCACATTCCCAGTAGCAAAGAACGAGACTTGAAAGAAGAGCAGTAGCGCAGTGAGAATATCTCCGTAGGCAATCCATTTAGCGCGGCCATATCTATCGGCGATCACGCCACCAAATGGGAACATCAACAGAAGTGCGACCGTATTGATACCAAGAATTGTCCCAAGAAGTGTTGCACTGCCATTGGGTAGATCCAGGACCGCGAATGCCAGCGCAACTGGTGCCATCCCATTTCCTACATTGGAGACGAAACGAGCGAAGTAGAACCGTCCAACATATTTCTCTTTGACGAGTTCCTGCAATTTCACAATGTTGCTCCACATTCAATATTCGATACTGGTGCGGGAGGTGGGACTTGAACCCACACGACCGAAGTCACAGGTTCCTAAGACCTGCGTGTCTGCCATTTCACCACTCCCGCAGAGAAGGTGGCGCGGTACCTGGCTAAGGGTAAGGCCGATACCCTTAGAGATGTGAATCCGGAAGAACTAGCCAGAGCTATTGCGGGGGCTCTCGCTGCGGAAATAGCGAGCCTGGGCCTGGGTTTAACCCCGGAAGCCATCGCCGCACAACTGCCTCTAGAGCGGCCGAAGAATCGCGATCACGGCGATTACGCCACATCCATCGCCCTCCAATTAGCAAAGGCGGCGGGACGAAACCCCCGGGAACTAGCGAGCTCTTTTCTGCCCCTCATCAGCGCGCTTCCTGGGATCGCGAGCGTAGAGATTGCTGGACCTGGTTTTCTTAATATCACTCTTGCACAGGGAGCACATGGAGCGATCGTTCGCGAGGTGCTGGAAGTTGGCGGCAGTTTCGGCCATTGCAGCGCCTTCACGGGGCTTCGAATCAATCTCGAATTCATAAGTGCTAATCCAACTGGGCCATTGCACTTGGGCCACACCCGCTGGGCAGCAGTGGGTGATTGCATCGCTCGGATTCTTATTGCTGCAGGTGCAACCGTCACCCGCGAGTTCTACATCAATGATCGTGGCACTCAAATGGATCTCTTTGCTCAATCGTTACATGCTGCCGCACATGGATTGCCTACGCCAGAGAATGGCTATCACGGTGCGTACATCACTGATTTAGCGAGAGAGATCATTGCAAGTGATCCAGGAATCATGACTCTGAGCGGTAGTGATGCACTTGAAGCATTCAAGGCCTCTGGGTATCGATTGCAGTTGCTGGAACAACAAGAGGTCTTACGAAAGTTTGGTACACATTTTGATGTTTGGTACTCCGAGCGATCCCTTCACGATTCTGGCGCAGTAAAAACGGTCGCAGAGCGACTTGCAGAGAAGGGGCACATCTTCGAATCTGAGGGTGCTACCTGGTTGCGCACAACAGATTTTGGCGATGACAAGGATCGAGTTCTAGTTAAGGCAGATGGTGAACTTACCTATTTCACCTCCGATACCGCTTACTACCTGGATAAAAGAGCGCGCGGGTTCGACCTATGTATTTATCTGCTGGGCGCAGATCATCATGGTTATGTGGGTCGATTGAAAGCGCTCGTCGCATGCGCTGGCGATGACCCCGATAAAAATATCGAAGTGTTGATTGGTCAAATGGTAAAGATCATCGAGAATGGCGAGGAAGTTAAACTCTCCAAAAGAGCTGGCACAATTATTACTCTCGATGAATTAGTCGAAAAAGTTGGCGTTGATGCTGCTCGCTACACCTTGAGTAGATACCCAACAGACACTCCTCTCACACTCGATGTGGATTTACTCAAGAAGCATTCGAACGACAACCCGGTCTACTATGTTCAGTACGCGCACGCCCGAATAAGTGCTTTACTCCGCAACGCAGGAGAGTTGGGTGTGTCTCTAGAGATTGATCAATTTGATTCATCATTGTTGACACATGAACGAGAGCAAGAACTCGCCAGTGCTATCGCACAGTTCCCGCAGGTAGTTCTCTTGGCAGCGGAGCTGCGGGGGCCACATAAAATCGCCCGCTATCTTGAGGAGATTGCTGGTCAGTATCACCGCTTCTACAACGACTGCCGGGTACTTCCGATGGGGGATGAGAAACCCGCTGCGCTCCACACCGCTCGCGCGTTACTCTGTGCGGCAACAAGACAAGTTATTGCCAATGGCCTTGGACTCCTTGGCGTTGGCGCACCGGAGCGGATGTGATGGCAGAGAATCTTCGACTAAGTCGCCAGCTATGGCCTGC
>CAZPIJ010000028.1:4530-9511 GCA_964586805.1 uncultured Bifidobacterium sp.
GCAGCTAAATTCCCTCCGGAACGAATTGAAATGCACGGAAATAATAAGTCTGCCGAAGAGATTGAGGCGGCTGTGAGTGCAGGAATCAAATACATAGTCGCCGATTCGCTCATTGAACTAGACCGAATCAATTCGATTGCAGGGAAGTTAGGCAAAAAGCAAGAAGTACTGATCAGATTGACTCCTGGAGTTTCTGCGCATACACATGAATTCATCTCGACGGCTCATGAAGATGTCAAGTTCGGTTTCTCAATTGCAAGCGGAGCAGCGATGCTTGCGGTAGCTACTGCAATGAATGCAGAACACATCATCGTTGCTGGAGTTCATTGTCATATTGGTTCGCAAATCTTTGATAATTCAGGATTCGTGCTCGCTGTAGAGAGATTGATCAAATTCATTGTCGAGGTCAAGAAGAATTATGGCTTTACCTTAGACCACTTGAATTTTGGCGGTGGCTTTGGAATCGCTTACACAGATTCCGATCAGGCTATTGATGTTGAAGCAGTCCTTCAGGGAGCAAAACATGCATTAGCAAGCGAGTGCGCCAAGCATGAGATCGCGCTGCCGAGTATTTCCATCGAGCCAGGAAGAGCTATTGTCGGACCAGCGATGATCACGCTGTATGAAGTAGGAACTGTCAAAGATGTCGTTTTAGAAGATGGCAAGACACGGACCTACATTTCTGTTGATGGAGGCATGAGCGACAACATCAGGCCTGCCTTGTATGGCGCCGAATATTCGGCCCTACTTGCTAATCGCATCTCAAATGCTCCACTTGTTACCTCTCGTCTAGTTGGAAAACATTGCGAGACTGGCGACATAATCATTCGCGACATCGCACTTCCCAGTGACATAGTTCCTGGAGATGTACTTGCAATCCCTGCCACTGGTGCATACGGCAGAAGTATGGCGAGCAATTACAATCACATTCTGCGCCCACCCGTCATCTCTGTACTTGATGGTGTGGCAAAGACCATCATCAGACGCGAGAAAATCGAGGATCTGCTAGCCCTAGAACAGGGGTAATCGCCTCCAGGCATGTGGCCAGGATTCGTCGCGAAAGCGCTGGAATGTGGGAGAGTTAGACAGTGGGTAACGAGAGTGTCGAGCCGATAATTTCTATCGGCCTGCTCGGTGCGGGCTCAGTAGGCAGCAATGTCGCCACTCAACTAATAGCAGGGCACGATGATCTTGCAGCGCGCGCAGGGGCGGCCCTTAAGTTGGTGGCAATAGCAGTCAACGATGGCGCGAAAGCGCGACCAGATCTAGAGAAGCTCGGTCTGAAAATCACCACGGATGCCAATGCGCTCGTGCAAGACCCCGCAATTGATGTGATCATCGAGGTAATCGGTGGCATTGAACCGGCTCGTACCCTGATTCTGCAAGCGCTGAACTCGGGTAAATCAGTTGTTACTGCAAACAAAGCGCTCCTGGCACAGCATGGTGGTGAGCTTTTCGAGGCGGCTGCAAAAAATAATGTTGACTTATATTTCGAAGCTGCCGTTGCAGGTGCAATTCCAATCATTCGACCGCTTCGAGATTCATTAGCTGGCGACCATGTGGCTCGCGTCATGGGAATCGTGAACGGAACTACTAATTTCATTTTAAGTCAAATGTCATCACACGGAATGTCATTTGAATCGGCGTTGAAGCAAGCACAAGAGTTGGGATATGCAGAGTCCGATCCAACTGCAGATGTCGAAGGATTTGATGCCGCAGCGAAGGCATCAATTCTTGCAAGCCTTGCTTTCCATTCTCGAGTAAGCGGTAGTGATGTCTATCGTGAAGGTATCTCTGAGATCACCGCGGATATCGTGCGCATTGCAGGTGAGATGGAGCATGTAGTCAAGCTTCTGGCGATTGCCGAACTAACTCGAGATGGCAGGATTGCAGTTCGGGTACATCCTGCATTGATTCCGAATTCACATCCGCTAGCTGCAGTCCGGGATTCGTTTAATGCAGTGTTCGTCGAGGCTGAGGCAGCAGGAGAGTTGATGTTCTACGGACGAGGCGCTGGCGGTGCACCTACTGCATCTGCCGTTCTTGGTGACCTCGTTGCTGTTGCTCGCCATCGTGTAATCGGAGGGCTAGGGCCAAAGGAGAGTATTTACGCAGAACGCGAGATCGCGCCGATGGGGCAAACACTCACTCGCTATCTCATTAGATTAAATGTGAATGACCGCCCTGGTGTGCTTGCCTCTGTCGCAAATGTGTTCGCATCTCACTCAGTTTCCATCCAAACAGTTCGACAAGATGGTCGGGGAGCCCAAGCCGAACTCATCGTCGTAACCCACACCGCAACCGATGCGGCGTTGGCTGAAACTGTCGAGGGGCTTCGCAAATTGGAAACTGTCCGTTCCGTCGAGAGTGTGATTCGAGTCGAAGGTGGAAGTTTCTGATGTTTGGAAATATCGGCAATAAGGGTAAGCAGGCCCGCCCATGGCGAGGTGTTATCACTGAGTATCGCCATCGATTACCGGTTTGCGCGAAGACGCCCATAGTTACCTTGAACGAGGGTGGCACTCCGCTTGTCTATGCATGCGTGCTTTCAGAGATGTTGGCCGGCGAAGTTTGGGTGAAAGTCGAAGGTTCTAATCCGACGGGTTCCTTCAAAGATCGCGGAATGACGATGGCAATGAGCAAGGCTGCCGAAGATGGCGCGAAGGTCGTGGTCTGTGCATCTACCGGCAATACAAGTGCAAGCGCGGCGGCGTATGCGACCAAAGCGGGCATGATCCCTGCAGTTTTAGTGCCGCAAGGAAAAATTGCTATGGGAAAATTAGCTCAAGCAGTGATTCATGGCGCAAAATTACTTCAAGTCGATGGCAATTTTGATGACTGTCTGACTCTCGCCCGGCAGCTCGCGGAGAATTTTCCCGTCGCCCTAGTTAATTCGGTAAACCCTTATCGATTACAAGGGCAGAAAACCGCATCCTTCGAAATCATCGACACCCTCGGGTTCGCGCCAGACATCCACGCCTTGCCCGTGGGAAACGCCGGCAATATCACTGCATATTGGATGGGTTATCAAGAGTATTACCGTGATCGGATAGCAAAGAGTCTGCCGCAGATGTGGGGCTTTCAAGCAGAGGGTGCCGCACCTATTGTGCGAGGCAGGATCGTGGAAAAACCCGAGACGATTGCAACAGCAATTCGAATCGGAAATCCGGCATCATGGAAAGAGGCCGAGGCTGCGCGCGATCAATCGCTTGGACGGATCGAAGCAGTCAGTGATCAGGAGATTTTGAGCGCCTACCGATTGATTGCCGGGCGCGAAGGAATTTTCTGCGAGCCATCGTCTGCCGCTGGGTTGGCAGGGCTGCTCAAATCCAAAGCTGCAGGCAGGTTACCTTCTGGAAAGAAGATCGTTATCACGGTGACAGGAAATGGTCTGAAAGATGTGCAATGGGCCCTTGAGGGATCTGCAGAGCCTATTGTTATCCCTGTCTCGCTCAGTGCAGCAGCGCAAGTTTTGGAGCTCTCCTGATGGTTTCTCGTCCTACATTTCGCGCCACTCCGGTAACAATTCGTGTGCCAGCATCTAGCGCCAACCTTGGCGCAGGATTTGATTGTTTGGGTTTAGCGCTAGAAATTTATGATGGCTATGCCGCACAAGTTCTTGACGAACCTGGCCTCGATGTTGAAATTGCGGGCGAAGGCGCTGATTCATTGCGAAAAGATGAGAAGAATCTTGTCATTGCATCGATGAATGCGGCCTTTGACCATATGGGTGGTCGCCCCAGGGGATTGGCGCTACGAGCGCTCAATGCAATTCCGCATGGCCGAGGATTGGGCTCTTCATCAAGTGCGATTATTGGGGGTCTCTTCCTCGCGCGAGCGTTAGTTATTTCAGGTACTGAAAGACTTACCGATACCGACTTATTAGCCCTTGCCACCGAGATAGAAGGTCATCCAGACAATGTCGCAGCCGCGTTTCATGGTGGCGCCACAATTGCATGGGTCGAAGATGGCTCGGGTAAAGCGGTCTCAATCCCCGTGGATCTAAGGATTATGGCAATTGCCTTCATTCCCAAGAAATCTGGTGAGGTTGCGACAAAGAAGGCTCGAGCACTTCTACCAGAGAGCATTCCTCACATAGATGCTGCAGTGAATATTGCTCGCAGCACACTGATGGTCGAAGCTCTTGGTCGCAAACCAGAATTACTCTTCGCAGGAACCGAAGATCGCATTCATCAGTTCTATCGGCAGAGTCAAATGCCAAAGAGTTTTGAATTGATGACAACGCTTCGCGAAGCTGGTGTCGCAGCATTTATCTCGGGATCTGGCCCAACGGTCCTTGCGTTGCACTATGGCTCTGTTGCTGATGCTCAGGAAATTGCACGGGCAGGGGATGGCGCTTTTACGAGCCAGATTGTCGGTATCAGCGCCAAAGGGGCGCACATCTTTAACGGATAGGGGCTTTCTGCCCTCTCAAACCAGCGCTGTACTCGATTTGCGCACTCCCTATCCCTAGGTGTTACCCTTAGAACCTCGCTGAGGGACTCTTCCCAAATGGCGCTCTTCCGATTTAATAATAAATCTCTGAAATGCGAAATCGGGCTCAAGCGAGGTAAACAAAGTGCGTTTTTTGCGCACGACTAAATTCAAGATGAATGAGGAATAGTGAGTGAAGTAAGTACTCGTAAAACCAAACCTGCTGGCGACCTCTCTGCCATGCTCCTACCCGAGTTGCGCAAAGTTGCCTCGCAATTAGGAATCGACGGCGCCGCCAAGCTCCCCAAAGTCGAATTAGTTCAAGCCATCGCGGATCTGCAAGCAGCCAATCGCGCTGCAGCCGCGAAAGAGAAGGAAGCAAAAGTATTGGAGCGCCAGCAAGAGCGCGAAGAACGGCGTCGGGAACGAAACCAGAGCCGTGACCAGAGCCGAGAGCAGAATAGAAGCCAGAGCGATTCAGATTCTGATTCGCGCTCACATTCAGACTCTGACTCAGATTCAGGCTCAGATTCAGGCTCAGATTCAG
>CAZPIJ010000028.1:9611-15918 GCA_964586805.1 uncultured Bifidobacterium sp.
CGTCGTGATCGGAACCGAGATCGTGGCGAGCGCGACATGACTATCAGAGAAGATGATGTGTTGATTCCCGTCGGTGGTTTGCTCGACATCCTCGAGAACTACGCGTTCGTTCGAACTGCTGGCTACCTACCAAGCCCAAATGATGTCTATGTATCTATGCAACAAGTTCGTCGATACTCACTCCGTAAAGGTGATGTGATCACCGGAGCGGTCCGCGAGCCTCGGGAAGGGGAGCGGCGAGAGAAGTTCAATGCTTTGATTCGCCTCGACACCATCAATGGGATGGATCCAGAGGAATCACGAGATCGTGTCGAGTTCACCAAACTCACTCCGCTCTATCCTCAAGAACGACTTCGCCTTGAGACGCAACCTAATATTTTGACCACTCGAGTCATCGATTTGATCGCGCCAATTGGTAAGGGACAACGAGGCTTGATTGTTTCGCCGCCCAAAGCAGGCAAGACCATGGTTTTGCAGTCGATCGCCAATGCAATCACGACCAACAACCCAGAGTGTCATCTGATGGTGGTCTTAGTTGACGAGCGACCCGAAGAAGTCACCGACATGCAACGATCAGTCAAGGGCGAAGTAATCTCTTCGACCTTTGATCGACCTGCCGAAGATCACACAACTGTTGCTGAACTTGCCATCGAACGCGCAAAGAGGTTGGTTGAGCTCGGCCATGATGTAGTGGTCTTGCTTGATTCGATTACGCGACTGGGCCGTGCGTACAACATCGCGGCTCCTGCAAGCGGCCGAATCCTCTCTGGTGGTGTTGATTCTGCAGCTCTTTATCCGCCAAAGAAGTTCTTCGGTGCTGCTCGAAACATCGAGGATGGCGGATCGCTGACCATCCTTGCCACCGCACTTATCGACACTGGTTCGCGTATGGACGAAGTTATCTTTGAAGAGTTCAAGGGAACCGGAAATATGGAGCTCAAACTCGATCGAAGGATGGCAGATAAGCGCATCTTCCCAGCGGTTGATGTCGATGCTTCAGGCACCCGTAAAGAAGAGATCTTGATGGGCGCAGAAGAGTTGAACATCGTCTGGAAGCTTCGACGAGTTCTGCACGCACTTGATCCGCAGCAGGCTCTGGAACTTCTTCTTGAGAAGATGAAGGGGACCAAGTCCAATGTGGAATTCTTGATGCAGGTACAGAAAACCACAGTAGGGCCGGGCACGGACGGCGAAAAGTAACGGCAAGCGCTTCTACACTCAAGGCCCGTGCTGGATGATCTGGAATACCGGATTAGGTCAACTGGATTCCTATTTAGTACCCTTGCCCGAGGCAATTCGACTCGTTGCTGGTTCCCGAGGCCAACTCGACCCAGCGAACATGAAATGGAGTTAAGCGTCATGAAAGCTGAGATTCATCCAGAGTATGTAGAGACAACGGTCTCCTGCTCATGTGGCGAGACATTCACCACTCGTTCAACGGCTAAAAACGGAGCAATCTCCGTCGATGTCTGTTCGGTCTGTCATCCGTTCTATACCGGAAAGCAACGAATCCTCGATACCGGTGGTCGCGTCGCACGCTTTGAAGAGCGCCTGAAGAAATCAGCGAACAAGAAGTAACTTTTCTCAAACCGCACCCTCGCCTGCATCTGCAGGCTGGTGCGGTTTTTTAATTTAAGAAGCGCCATGTCAACCAAGGATCGGTTTGCAAGTGCCGACGAACTTGTGGCAGAGCATGCAACGATTGAGGCGCAACTTGCTGACCCCGCGATTCATGGCGATAGCGGGAAAGCTCGTCAACTTGGTAAACGCTATGCTCAGCTTGGCCCGATTGTTGCTGGCTACAAACGATGGCTTGGAGCACACGAGGATCTTCTGGCAGCACGGGAGCTTGCAAACGAAGATCAATCATTTGCTGGCGAGATCCCTGCGCTCGAAGCGAGTGAGGCAGAGGCAGCTCATGCTCTTGAGGAACTTCTGCTACCTCGTGATCCCAATGACGATCGAGATGTTATTTTAGAAATCAAGGCAGGCGCAGGCGGCGAAGAGTCGGCTCTCTTTGCTGGCGATCTCCTTCGGATGTATCTACGGTACGCAGAGACTCAAGGGTGGAAAGCCGAGATTATCGACGCCACCGAGAGCGATCTTGGTGGGTATAAAGATGTATCGATAGCTATTAAGAGTAAAGGCGCCCCTGGACCAGGAAGTGCCCCATATGCTCGTCTTAAATTCGAAGGCGGCGTGCATCGTGTGCAGCGAGTTCCAGAGACTGAATCTCAGGGTCGAATCCATACATCTGCAGCCGGGGTCTTGGTGCTACCAGAAGCCGACGAGATCGATGTTGAATTGAATATGAATGATGTTCGAGTGGATGTGTATCGCTCGAGTGGTCCGGGTGGACAGAGCGTCAACACCACAGATAGCGCCGTTCGACTCACACATATCCCAACCGGCATCGTGGTCTCCTGCCAGAATGAGAAGAGCCAGTTGCAGAACAAAGAATCGGCGCTTCGTATCCTCCGAGCCCGATTATTGGCTGCAGCAGTCGAAGCACAAGAAGCCGCAGCTGCAGCCGAGCGAAAGAGTCAAGTGCGCACTGTCGATCGCAGTGAACGAATTCGAACTTACAACTTTCCTGAGAACCGTTTGAGTGATCATCGCGTGAACTTCAAAGCCAACAACCTCAATATCGTTCTCGACGGCGAACTAGATCCGGTGATTCAAGCGTTGATCGATGCTGATAAGGCAAGTCGTCTAGCGGCAGGTTAAGAACATGGCAACCGCTCGAGAACTCATTCGAGATGCTTCAAAGGAACTAGAAGAATCCTCACTAGACCCCACACTTGATGCACAAATATTACTCGCAGAAATTCTTGAAACTACACGGACTCATCTCCTACTCATCGATAAAATTTCTGATGCAGACATCTCGAAATTCAAAGAGTTCATCAATCGCAGAAAGAATTGTGAGCCGATTCAGTACATCACTGGGCGGGCATACTTTCGGAATTTAATAGTAGATGTCGGCCCGGGAGTCTTAGTGCCGCGTCCGGAGAGTGAGGGGCTTGTCACTGCGGTCATTGATGCGATTTCAATGCTGGCAAATCCGAAAGTTCTCGATTTGGGTGCAGGCTCTGGTGCGCTGGGGATTGCTCTTGCTGAAGAAGTTCCAGGAGCAACCGTTTACTCAGTCGAGAAAGATGCAGGAGCTTTCGGTTGGCTAGAACGCAATGTGGCTAAATCCCGAGCATCCATCATAACGATTCATTCCGATGTAGTTGATTTCGATGGCCAAGGTTTATTCGATGCCGTGATTGCCAATCCGCCATACATACCCTCCAGTTCCAATCTCAATGATTTGCCGGAGGAGGTTGGCAAATTCGAACCTGCAATCGCACTCTTTGGCGGCGAGGAGGGGCTGGACGGGCCACGGTTATTCATCGACTGTGCAATTCGGTCGTTGCATTCAGGCGGGTATCTTGCAATTGAGCACCACGAAAGCCATGGGGAGCAGATTGCCTTGCTATTGAAGAGAGATTGCCTGGATGTGACTCTTCACTATGATTTAAACGGTCGTCCGCGATGGAGTAGTGGAGTGCGAAGGTAATGGCAGAGTTGGTGAATATCTCTCATCCTGCAGCGATAGATCGTGCGCTCAGAGAGATCCGCTCCGGCCAAGTAATCGCCATTCCATTGGAGAGCGGCTATGTCTTTGCTTCGGATGCATTTAACGCCATGGCCGTTGCAGCCCTTCACCTACTTCGCAATGATCCTCCTGGGCAAGCTGCATCAGTCCTGATCGGCGAGAAGGTGCGAATCGTTGGGATTACTCGTGACCTCTCCAGCGCTGCGAAAACTTTGATTGAAAAGTTTTGGCCAGGAATGTTGACTCTTTATTTGCACCCGCATCCAGCACTTACCTGGGACCTAGGTGATGAGGGACTTCTCGATCAAGTTGCAGTCCGAGTTCCTGCCAGCGAATTCGCCACTTTGCTCTTGAATGAAACTGGCCCACTGGCCGTCGCCGGCGCGGGGCTTTCAGGACGAAAACCACTCACCCAGCCCGAGTTGATTAACGAGGTCTTCGGCTCGAGCATTGATGTGATTTTCGATGGTGGCACGCTTGAATCCCAAGTCAGCAGCGCTGTGGTCGATTGCACAACCAACCCACCCCAGCTGGTTCGCCCAGGATCCATCGCCATCTCGGTATTGCGTGAGGCGTGCCCTGAGATAACCGCAGAAGTGGGCTAGATTTTCGTCCAGACTTACCAGAGAACGCAGAACCAATGCTGGGAAGGGGAGGCTGCAGTGAGCGCCAAGTATTACGGAGCAAGCTACCAAGCACTGGAGTCACAAGATCCCGAAGTGGCAGCGGTCCTGCTCTCTGAGCTCGAACGCGAACGGTCGGGTTTACAACTAATCGCCAGTGAAAATTTCACTTCGCCCGCAGTACTAGCCGCACTCGGATCAACTCTCTCCAATAAATATGCCGAGGGTTATCCCGGCAAAAGATATTACGGTGGTTGCGAAGAGGTAGATAAGGTCGAAGAGCTAGCAATCGCTCGAGCCAAAGAACTTTTTGGCGCTGAGCATGCGAATGTGCAACCACATTCCGGCGCAAGCGCGAATGTTTCGGTGTATCTAGCATTTACTAAACCAGGCGATACTGTTTTGGCGATGTCACTTCCACATGGCGGTCATTTGACCCATGGTTCGAAGGTTAACTTCTCCGGAAAGTGGTTCAATGTTCAGTCCTATGGTGTTCGTCAAGATACCGAACTCATCGATTACGACGAATTACGCGACCTTGCAATAAAACATAAACCGAAGATGATCTGTAGTGGCGCGACTGCCTATCCAAGCCTTATCGATTTTAAACGGGTTCGTGAGATCTGTGATGAGGTCGGCGCAATTATGTGGGTCGATGCTGCGCACTTCATTGGGCTGGTGGCTGGCAAAGCAATCCCTTCACCAGTCCCTTACGCCGATGTGGTCTCGTTCACTACACATAAAGTTCTTCGTGGACCTCGAGGTGGAATGATCCTGACCAAGGCAGAACATGGAGCAGCGATCGATAAAGCTGTCTTTCCAGGCATGCAAGGCGGGCCAATCATGAGCGCGGTAGCTGCAAAAGCTGTCGCATTGAAAGAGTGTTTACAACCTAGCTATCAAAAGTATGCAAAGGATGTCATCCAGAATGCGCAAGCCCTCGCCGCCGGACTCGTCGAGGAGGGAATGCGTGCAGTTTCTGGGGGCACTCAGACGCACCTTGCTTTGATTGATGTGCAGGCTCTCGGTGTGACCGGAAAAGAGGCTGACGAGCGTTGTGGCGAAGCAGGTATTACGCTCAATAAGAATTCGATTCCATTCGATCCACAACCCCCATCGATCACGAGCGGGATTCGGGTAGGTAGTCCGTCGGTGACAACGCAAGGCATGGGTGTTGCTGAGATGAAGGTGATTGCCTCGTTGATCTCTCGCGCGATAAAAGAACCCGAATCGGCGGCGAAAATTTCTGACGAGGTCACTGCGCTCTGTCGACGCTTTCCGGTTTACCCTGAACGCTGATGCGTGAGCACCTTTTAGTCCTGCTACTAACTGGAATTTTTGTCTATCTACTCACCCCTTATGCGCGAAAATTAGCGCTTCGGTTTGGTGCAGTGGCTCAAGTTCGAGATAGGGATGTGCACACCGAGGTAACTCCTCGTTGGGGTGGCGTTGCTATTTGGCTCTCCATCATGCTGGCCGTGCTCATTGCCTCGCAACTCAAGTTACTCAGTAAAGCTTTCTTGCAGGATCAACAGATGCTCGGAATCTGTATCGCCGCTACCGTCATCTGTTTGCTCGGAGTGATCGATGATCGGTGGGGATTAGATGCCATCACCAAGCTCGCTGGTCAGGTTTTGGCTGCTGCAATCTTGGTGAATTTCGGGGTACAGCTCCTTTGGCTACCCATTAACGGTGTAACGATGCTCCCTACCTCGCTTGGCCAATTGGTAACAATTTTGATTATTGTCGTCACAATCAATGCTGTGAACTTCATCGATGGACTTGATGGGCTCGCATCAGGGGTAGTGGCAATTGCAGCCGGAGCCTTCTTCGCCTTCGCATATCTTCTTTCAGTCGTGTACAACTTTGATCGCGCAGGCGCACCATCATTACTCACTGCAATTATGTTGGGTGCTTGTTTGGGATTCTTGCCGCATAACTCCTATCCTGCCCGGATATTCATGGGGGATTCTGGCTCGATGTTGTTGGGGCTACTCCTCGGAGTAGCAGCAATCTCACTCACGGGGCAGATTGATGCGAACGCAATCGCATCTCAGAATTTTGCTCCGACTCTAGTGCC
>CAZPIJ010000029.1:0-12072 GCA_964586805.1 uncultured Bifidobacterium sp.
ATGGAAGATATCTTCGATGATAGTGGTGCCATCACAGATTAACGCGGCAAGGACCAGCGCTGCACCAGCTCGGATATCAGTGGCCGCCACAGGGGCACTCGAAAGCAACTCGCGACCTTTGATAAAAGCATGGTGACCATCAGTGGTGATGTCGGCGCCAAGTCGGACTAATTCATTGATGAACATAAATCGACCTTCAAAAACATTCTCTGTGACGAGGGCAGAGCCTTGGGCTATCGAATTCAAGGCGATGATCATCGGTTGCAGATCGGTAGGAAATCCCGGATAGGGAAGCGTGAGAGCATCTACAGATTTTGGTCGATGGTCCATGCGGACTCGAACACCACCAGGGACAGTGGTTACTACAGCGCCTGCAAGGACAAGTTTTTCTAACGGTATCTCGAGGTGTTCGGGATTAGCCTGATGAATAGTGATATCGCCTTGGGTCATCGCAGCCGCGAAGGCCCAGGTGCCGCTGACTATTCGGTCGGGGAGCGCTTCGTGCTCAGAAGGGTGTAATCCTTCAACGCCAATGACGGTGATCGTTGATGAGCCAAGACCAGAAATCTGTGCGCCCATCTTCTGCAGATATATTCCAAGATCGACGATATCCGGTTCCCGCGCAGCATTCTCAATTGTCGTCTCACCTCGCGCGAGAACAGCTGCGGTCAGAAGATTCTCAGTCGCCCCTACGCTCGGAAATTCCAACTCAATTGCTGCGCCACGAAGTCGCCCCGAGACTGTCGCCACGATATAACCGTGCTCGTTGTTCACATGGGCACCGAGCGCCTCAAGACCTTTGATGTGGAAATCAAGACCTCGTGAGCCGATTGCATCGCCACCAGGGAGCGCGACCTCGGCTCGACCTGTTCGTGTGAGTAACGGCCCAAGAACATTGATTGATGCGCGCATCTTCCGGACTAAGTCATAATCTGCTCGGTGCTCTAATCGCTCGGGGACGATGATGGTTAGCGCCAGCGAACTTTCGTCGTGAGTGACCTGACACCCTAACCGCACGAGCAGTTCGGCCATGATCGAGACATCAGCGATAGTCGGCACATTACCGAGGCGATGTTCTCCTGGGGCCAGCAGCGCAGCTGCCATCAATTTGAGGATGGAATTCTTCGCTCCATGAACCACAACCTCACCCTCGAGGCGAGCCCCGCCAGTGACCTCAAATCGCTCCATGTGGTTCATCGTAGAGGTTCAGCGTAGGGTAGGAGGATGGTAAATCTGACGCGTATCTACACCAAGACCGGCGACGATGGCACGACCTCTTTAGGGGATATGAGCCGGACCTCAAAGAACGACCCTCGCCTCGAGGCATATGCGACCGTCGATGAAGCTAACTCAAGTATTGGTGTGGTGCTCGCGCTCGCGGAACTCTCGCCTGAGGTGAGCACATTGCTTATCCGGATTCAGAATGATCTCTTCGATGTTGGAGCCGATCTGTGCACTCCGATGATTGATAATCCACCTCACGAACAATTGAGAATCCTTGAATCACAAATTTCTTATCTGGAGGAGCAGATTGACTCCTTTAACAAGGACCTTGCTCCACTTCGCTCTTTCGTGCTGCCTGGAGGAACTCCAGCTGCAGCGCTACTTCATGTAGCGCGCACGGTGGTCAGACGAGCCGAGCGATGCACATGGGCTGCGATTCATGCATTTGGTGCGGGCGTCAATCCACTCACCGCCAAGTATCTCAATCGATTGTCGGATTTACTCTTTGTCCTTGCTCGGTATGAAAATAGGAGCGTCGGCGATGAACTATGGGTGCCAGGGGCTAACCGCTGACGGATATAGTCGGTCTACTTATCTTTGAGAATTGCTCGAGCCGCTGATAGTTCTTCAGGGAAGACTAAAAGCGCAATGCCGTCTTTCGCTTGAACAAGATTTGCTCGAATATTTGCATCAATCAAGCGCTGTCGTGCCATTTCACCTTCAATGAAATTCGAAGGCTTGCTCACAGGAACTAACAATCCATACTCATCGCTATTCCCACTTTTGGCTGGAGCAGCTACATGGGATTTTCCGCGAGTGAATGTCCATCGCAGTAATGGAATAAGAATCAGAAGTGCGAAAAATCCGCCAAAAGCCTGCAGGAAGAGTTGATTGTTGATGCCACCCAGCATGCGTGAAGAATAGGGGAAACTTGGCTGTTATGCAGAAGCTGCGGCGGAAGCGCTACTAGCAGGAGAGGCTGTTTCGGTTGGAGTTGCAGTGGGCGACGGCGTAGGTGTTGGCGCTAACGCCGGGTTAGGAGTGAAGGTGTTGCTTGGCACTTTGCCGGATACTGCATCATTGCGGCAGAACGCCTTCATATTCAAGATCTCGGCATACTCTTCGACCGGCTCCTTGCTGATTAAGATGATGGTCTTCCGTTCGCGGGCTTTAGTGCCTTTAGCAAGAGTTTGAAGATTTCCCAGCACATCAGCAGATCGCCCGATGATTATGGACTGGACCTGCCACCACTTGCATGCCCTCTCGGATGCGACATAGATGACGGCGCACACATTTTTCTCGCAGGCGCGAATCTCGCTTAGCAAAGTTGTTTTTGCACTCAGGACACCAACCAATTCCTTTTCACTCTTTGGTGTAGAGATGTACACCCCATCCACTTCGCGAAATCCCTTAGGCGGCCATTTAGGTGCAGGCGAGGGAATCGGCTTGGAGATCTTTCGAGGCTTCTTCTTGGTCACTTTCTTTTTTGTTACCTTTTTTTTCGTTACCTTCTTCTTTGATTTCGCTTCCGATGCAGGCGAGGCTTTTGGGGTGGGTTTGTTAGATGCATACGCTTGAGGCGTCACCGCGAAGGTAGCCGAAGCAACCATAAGTAAGAGCGATATACACCCACCCAGTAGCCGGTTACGAGCTTTCAAGATTTTTCCCAACGGAAAGTCTTGATTGCAAGTAAGAATCCCGCCACAAGCCAAGCAGTCAAAATCAATGCAGTCCTGCCATGTTCCCAACTCTTGGCGACTTCTTGTGAGGCGAAAGAATCGGGCAAGAAGACCGAGCGCATTCCTTGGGTCAACCATTTCAATGGGAAGAGCGCAGCAAAATTCTGCATCCATGCCGGAAGTTGAGTGAAGACAAAGAACACACCGCTAAAAAATTGCAAGATGATGACAATTGGCGAGACAACAGCAGATGCGCCCCGGCCGCTCTTTGGCACGACGGAGAATGCGATACCAAGGATTGTGGAGCTCGTGATGCCAAGGATCATTACCCAGAAGAAGGTGAACCACTTCTCGGGAGTTGCCGGTAGTGAGATTCCGTAGAGTGCCACGCCAAAAGCTAGTAATAATCCCACCTGAATGAGCATGCTGACGAAGACTAAGATTACTTTGCCGATGAAATACGAGGCAGTTGGTGCAGGAGTTCCTCTCAGCCGTTTTAAAGTGCCATCGTCTCGTTCCATGGGAATAGTTATTGCTAATTGTTGAAATCCAGTGTTCACCAAGCCAGAGGCAATCATGCCTGCAACAAAGTACTGGCTGAAAGTCACCCCAGGTGCGATTTCGTCCTTAAAAACTGCGCCAAAAATCAAGAGTAACAAGATTGGAAAGAGCAGGGTGAAGACTACGCTCTCTCGTTGGCGCATGAATTGTTTGATCTCGAGAATTCCACGAGCAATTCCAATAGCAATCGTTCCAGGTTGCTTACTCATTCTTGACCTCCAATCATCTGAAGGTAGATATCTTCTAAAGTCGGCCGGGTCACGGTCAGTTCGGGAATCTCTCCTTCGATACGAGAGGCCAAGCTGCGCAGGAAAGCTGTCGGCGAATCGCTTAGTTGTTGATGCACGACACCATGCTCACGCCAACGGATGATGACTTTCTCTCGATTCCTTCCGCCAAGATTTTCAGGAGTTGCACAATCTGCAATGAGACCATGATTCATGATTGCAACTCGGTCTGCTAGCGCTTCTGCCTCATCGAGATAATGTGTGCTCATCAAGATGGTCGTGCCTGACCGTCGAAGAGATCGGATCAGATCCCAGAAGGATCTTCGCGCTTCGGGATCAAAACCAGTAGTTGGTTCATCTAAGAAGAGCAAATCTGGATTTCCGATAATCCCCAGAGCAACATCCAAGCGTCGGCGTTGTCCGCCGGAGAGGTGCTCGCCGCGGGAGTTTCGCTTCTCTTCCAAGCCCACTGCCGCAATCACCTCTTCGACATCACGAGGTTTGGAGTAGTACTTGGCAAAATGCGAGAGTATCTCGACCACTGAAAGATCGGCGGCATCCTTAGTGGATTGAAGCACGATGCCTACCCGATTACGCCAGGCAGGAAGATTGGTGCTCGCGGGATCTTCCCCCAGCACGGATAGCTCTCCGCTATCTCGTTTTCGATAACCCTCGAGGATCTCGATTGTGCTAGTTTTCCCGGCCCCATTTGGTCCTAAGAGCGCAAAAATCTCACCGCTTGCCACATCAAGGTCGATACCTTTAACGGCAGGGATAGATTCACCTTTGCCGTTCCGATAGGACTTGGTCAAGCCCCGAACTGAGATCGCGTTACTCACATCACCACTTTACTCGCCATGCGGCAGAGCAAAAGCGGCAAGAGCAGCGAGAGCGGCAACTATTGCCTCGAATCAACGAGTAATACCGGGAATTTCCTGCGAAAATGGTGAAGTGAGCCCAAGAAAGAATTATCGATCGAAAGATTCGCGCCCGGAGGATTCTGAAGGTGCGCAGCGCGCTCCACGCGCTTCCAATGAATGGGAAGAAGATGGATTCACCGTGCGCTCACTCACTGGTGCAAGTTCAACAAAAGTCTATCGTTGCCCTGGCTGTGATCATGAAATCAGGATGGCAACTCCACATATTGTCTCTTGGCCGACAGATGATCCAGAGACTCGGCGACATTGGCATACTCCATGTTGGAATTCGCGAAATAAGCGGGGACCTAAAGTAGAACGAACACGAAATGCGCCCCGGTATTGAGGGCTTGATCAACGCAATTTAAAGCCGGCAGGGCACTTTGGATTGACACCGGTAACCTTGCGAGTCACCTTCCCTTTGACGCATGAGATGGTTTTGTTGGCAGCCTTTTTCACTCCCTTGTTGGCAGGAGCGGTAAGTTTCTTCTCCTGAGTCAATTTCACTTTGATTACAGGCGAGGAGAAAGTGAAATTCTGTGCGGATAAGAAGAGCCACTCGCGCTTTGCATCCTCTCGGATGCTCTCTGTTGCGATGGTCTGTTCTTGGCCATCTGCACCGATGACAGAGATTGATGCTTGGAATGGCGCATCCGTAAACCCATAGATACATCGCGCTGTTTCAGAGCGAATCGCTAAGTCATATGTGCCACGAGTGAGCGTGACGCCATCCTCCAAATGATGAAGACCAGCAACCTTGTAGTTGAGCGTGCCATCCTTGAATTCTGGAGCACTAGGTGAGTAGATCAGCGCATTTGTCGTCACGACTCCGAGCAATTTAGTTTTATCGATGAAGCATTGATTAACTTCGGCGGTATATCCGTTTGCGCTTGCACCTGATGAAATCAACCACTGAGCTCGAGAGTTGGGCATGGTCTTGAGGATCGGTTCGAAGGCAGCGAAATCCTCGAAGTTGCCGACCGGGTCATACCCGCCAAATCTTGACCCAGGTGTATTCATCAGTTCGTTGTACCCAAAGTCATTGCTTCCTAAGCGAATCCGTTGATCAATCTTCGGATAATTCTTGATCTCGCTTTTTTTGATCACTCCGTATGCTCCGGGAGCAGAAACCGGTGCGCCTTCGATGGTGATTCGATTGAATTTGCTATCGAGTGCAGTGACATCGATCTTTACATCTTTCATTCGACCGTAAAGCCAGCCGGTCATCTCACTTCCCATCCGAAGTGTCAGCGCCACCCTGGTATCGTCAGCAAAATCGACATATTTGCCGCAGCTCCCGGGCTCGGTCCATGCGCAATCTTCGAGTGAGTCATAGTCATTACTTGTTTGCCGCGTTCCATAAGTGGCGCCGCCATCAGGGTTGGTCGTGCTGTAATTTTCTTGTTGGTAATACTTTCCTGCAACTACTTGGACGGGGAACACGCTCACGCGCATCGATTGGAGCGAGATGGGATTATTTCGCTTCGCCGCAGCACCGGTTGATTCACGGTTTTGGAAATATCTCACTCGAACCGCGACACCAAAAGTTTTTAAACCCAACTTGTTCGCGATGGTTGGAGCATTCCAGAGACTCGGGCTACCGCCGGCGGGTAGACCTGTTGATGGGTCGGCAGGCGTGCGGGGTCCAAGCACCTCATGATCTAGTGCAGCGCGCTCCAATTCATTTGCACCTGTTGCTAGCGAGAGCCCTTCAATACACATTCGGTCCGCAGACGAGGCGCATGGTGGCAAAATCAATTGAGCGTTGATCAACGAACCTCGATTGCATTGTGGGTCATCCATCGACGAACAGAGATAGCCATTGGGAACTTCGTTCTTATCCGTCCGCGCACTGTTACTTGTAATAACCGAAACAAGCTCTCCGAGCCCGGGCTGCCGTTCTTCAAAAGTGACACCGTAGTAGCCAGGAGTCATAGGGCCACCAGGAATCAAATCGAAGAGCGATGCGCCTTTACTAGGCATGGTGGTGCTGAGAAGCGCAAGGAGAGTTAACAGCGAGATAAAGTGAGCTCGAGCCCGTGAACGACTTATCATTTGTGTCGGATTCTACTCAAAGTGGTGATGACATTATCGGCAAACTTGGTTCGCCCAAACGAAGTGAATTCCAATGGCAGGTTAAATCGTGGTTTGACGACCGATCGTGGGTAGGTAAATTCCAACAATCCTTCTGGGCCGTGGATTCGTCCCATGCCACTGTCCTTTACGCCTCCAAAAGGCATCGAACCCATGGCAGCAAAAGTGAAGACCGAATTGATAGAGACCATCCCACAGTGCAATTGGCTAGCAATCGCATCGCCATTTTTCTTCGACCATACCGAAGCAGCAAGACCGAACGGGGTGTTGTTGGCTTTTTGAATGGCTTCATCCATATCGTGGACGGTATTGACGATGAGCACTGGTCCAAAAGTCTCCTCACGCATCGAAGGAGCATCCTCTGGGACATTCGTGATGATGATCGGATCTACAAATCGTGGACCCACTGATCCGTTATCACCCACGAGCTGCTCCCCAGTTGCGAGGGCATTCTCAACATGGCGCTTGATAATCTCCAGCTGGGCAGGTCGTGTCGCTGCTCCGTAATGCTCACCAGCTCTTATCTGAGCTGCACGAACCTTGAGTATCTCGAGAAATTCAGGCGCAATCTCTTGGTGCACATAGATCCGCTCGGCGCCGATACAACTCTGACCAGCATTAGACATTCCTGACCAGAGCGCATTATCGGCGGCGCGTTCGAGGTCGGCATCCTTATCGATGAGGACAGGGTCTTTCCCGCCACACTCCAAGACAAAAGGAATCATCCGTTCTACGCAGGCCGCGGCTACTTTCTTGGCGGTGAGAGTTGATCCTGTAAAAGAGATTTTGTCTACGCCATGAGTAATCAGTGATGCACCCACACTTGCGCCACCAGTTACAACTTGCAATAAGTTGCGCTCTGGAAGTACCTCTTGCAAGGTCTTTGCTAACCACAAGCCAATTGCTGGTGTGAATTCACTAGGTTTGAAAATCACCGTGTTCCCAGCAGCCAGCGCATAGGCAATCGATCCCATCGGAGTGAAGATCGGATAATTCCATGGCCCGATAACACCTACGACGCCAAATGGCACCCGATCCACCTGCGCGCGCATATTTGCCATCAATAATCCGGGAGCGCGGCGATGTGATCTCAGATAGAACTCTGCTTTGCGTGCAGCCCAGTCAATATGTTCGCATGCCAGCGCTGCCTCGAGTTGCGCATCACTTTTAGGCTTTCCAGATTCTGCGACTATGAGTTCGGCGGCCTCATCTACTCGGGAAGTGAGGAGCGAGTTCCATTTCAGGAGAATCTTTCTCCGTTCGCGGAAGGAGAGTTCAGACCACCATCGTGCAGTTGCGCGAGCATGAGCGACTGAGACTGCAACTTCTTCATCACTGGTGATCGGGTAGGTACCAAAGAGCTCCCCGGTAGCGGGGTGATGAGTGGAGAAGTGCGTCAGAGCACCCATATGAACCCTCTCCTGTGATACTTATCCTCTTATGACTAGGTTAGAGGCTATCCGCGCCGCGACGGTACTTCCAGCACGGCGGATCCCGGTCTCGTTGAAGAGCGCTGATGGGCTAGCGCTCGTCGCCGAATTGGCCTTGCCTGAGAAGAATCCTCCAGCAGCAGCGCTGATCATGCTCCATCCACTGCCCACTCATGGCGGAATGATGGATAGCCATATTTATCGAAAGGCTGCTTATCGGCTACCTGCCTTGGCTGATCTGGCAATCTTTCGATTTAACACCCGTGGTACCGAAAGCGAACAAGGCAAGAGCCAGGGTGAATTCTCAAACGGCGTCGAGGAGAAGTTTGATGTCCAAGCAGCGATCGATTTCGTTGCCGATCAGTTGCCTGCAGTAAAGAACATCTGGGTTGTCGGCTGGTCATTCGGAACAGACCTTGCACTCAAACATGCTCGTGATCAACGAGTGCAAGGATTGATCTTGCTCAGCCCACCACTTCGTACCTCAGAGGAGAGTGATCTCGAGTGGTGGGCAAGAGATGGTCGTCGAGTGATTGCCATAGTGCCAGAGTTCGATGATTACCTCCCTCCCGCACAGGCGCGGCAACGATTTGCCAAACTCACCCAATTGGAGATGATTGAAGTGGCAAATGGAAAGCATTTGTGGGTTGGAGAACCGTCAGTGCAACGAATTCATAATGAAATAGTGAAGATAGTCAATCCAGTGAAGTACCCGCTGCCGGCCGAATACGAAGTTGCCGAATAGTTATTTGGTATCAGCACGAGGCAGCACTACCTCATCGATAATGAGAAGGAGTGCGGCGGCGATGGGAACTGCAAGAAGTGCTCCGACCAGCCCTAGCAAAGATGTTCCCACCAAGGCAGCGATGATGGTGACTAATCCTGGAATGGCAAGATTCCGTTTCATTATTCGTGGGACGATGATGTAGTTCTCGATTTGCTGATAGAGGATATAAGCAACTAACGCAATCAAACCCTTAGTAGGACTTTGTGCGAAAGCGACGAGGGTGACGATCGCTGCTCCGATGAAATGCCCCACCAACGGGATGAGTGCACAGACAAAGACCAACATTCCCAACGAAATCGCATAAGGGAGCCCAAGGAGTGCCGAGAAGATTCCGATGAAGAGTGCAGCAAGGAATGCGACAAGTATTTGACTGCCGACGAATGTTCCGATTCTTCCGATGATGGCATCAGAGATCTTTGCAATTCGTTCTCTCCTTGAGGCGGGTGCGATTCGATAGGCAATCTTGGTGATCTGTGGGAGCGAGGCCATGAAGTAGAGGGTGAGAATAAGAATAGTAAGCGCTGCGAATGCGCCATTAAGGACAAATTTTCCTACTCCAACGATTCCACCAAATGCAGTGAGTACAAATTTGTCATCCTGAATCCAGAGTGTGGTTTTTTCTTGGAGCGTGTCGAGAAATCCATACTGATCATTGAGGTGGGCAAAGGTTGCGTTGGTCTTCAATTGATTGATGAGCTCGGGTGCAGAGGTGATGAGCTGATTGGATTGAGAGATGATCGGAGGAATTATCAAAATCGAGAAGAGAGCCACAAAACTTAAGACCGAGAAGAGCATGACTATCACTGCGATGGGGCGATTGAGCCCGCGACCTCGCAAGAATTCAATTGCGGGATTCAAACCCATGGCAATGAAGAGTGAGACCAGAATCAAAACGAATACCTGACTAGCAGAGGCAAGGGCTCGCATAAATGTCAGAGCCACCAAAGCACCGAGTGCGGCAATGAAGCCGAAATAGAATGGATGTGTCCTACTAAAGGGTGGACCTACCTCACCAAATTCTCCACCAAATTCTCCGCCAGATTCTGATTGCTCTGAATTCTTCGCCATTAGAGAAGTTTAACGAGCAGGTTCAGCTCCCTTCAATCAATTCGATGAGAACTCCACCGCAATCTTTAGGATGCAAAAAATTAATCCAAGCGCCTTTGGTGCCACGCTTAGGCTCGTCATAGAGGGTGCGAATCCCCAACGCGCGTGCTTCTTCGGCGGCTTTTCTGACATCGCTGGTCCGAAAGGCGAGCTGTTGCATACCTGGTCCATGACGATCGATAAAGCGGGCAATCGTCGAATCCGGTGTGAGCGGAGCGAGAAGTTGGATGACCGTTCCCGGTTGATCACCAATTGCCACCATCGCCTCGGCCACGCCCTGCTCGTGATTCTCTTCGCTGTGGAGCAGCCGGCCACCAAAGTTTCTCTGGTAGTAGGCGAGCGCTTCAGCCAGGTCGGCAACGGCGATACCAACATGATCTATGCCGAGGATTCCGGTAATCGCAATGGGGCTCATATAGTCGTATCGTGTCAGATGTGGTGGATTTAGATCTCAAGGCGCTCGCTGCTGGCGATGTTGAACTCCTGGCCCGCGCAATCACCCTGGCAGAGAACGGTGAACTGGAGCAGGCGGCGCTCGATCAGATAGAGGCGTTGGCAGCACAATTGCCCCGCTCGCAGCGGCAGCGGATTGGCATCACCGGAAGTCCAGGGGTAGGTAAATCCACTCTCACTGGCGCCCTGATAGCGGCCCTTAGGGCTCTTGGGGAGAAGGTAGGGGTCCTGGCGATCGACCCTTCCTCTGTGCTCACCGGCGGCGCGTTACTCGGTGATCGAATTCGGATGCAGGAGCACTACCTCGACAGCAATGTCTACATCCGCTCGATGAGCGCTCGCGGGCACCTGGGTGGATTGGCAAAGGCGACACCCCTTGCAAGCGAGCTCCTGGCGATTGCTGGATACCAGAGAGTATTGGTGGAGACCGTAGGCGTCGGTCAGAGTGAAGTTGAAGTGATGAACCATGTCGATACGACGATTCTTGTACTGGCACCTGGTGCCGGAGATGATATTCAGAGCGCGAAAGCTGGAGTGATGGAAATCGCCGACATCTTCGTGATCAATAAAGTAGATCGGGATCTACCAGGGGCGGAACGATTATTACAAGAGATTATGCGATCGCAAGAGCTTGCACGACGAGTGGATGCAGATCAATGGCGCGCCCCAATCCTACTGGTGAGCGCACTTGATCGAACGGGCATCAGCAAAATCCTCGATGCAATCACGAGCCATCAAGAATTTATCGCTACTGGAAGTGAGAGTAGATAGGATGCTCCAGTGGCAAAGCTTCCCAGTCAGTTCAATCGTGCTTTTGACTTAAGCACTCTTAAGGAACCAAGGCCCGTTGAGCCGGGCAAGGTCCTCGAGGCGACTGAGCGGATATTCATCGAACAGCTCATTCCGCTATCGAAGAAGAAACCGGTCATTCTCTTGCTGTGGACGCCCAGGAGCGCCGAGAGCGTCGCGCTCGCCGAGGTGTTAACCGCTCTTGCTGAGCGCAGTTCTGGCTCTTGGCAATTTGCAAAGGTCAACGCAGATACCGAGCCTGGGATAGTCGAGGCGCTCCGGGCTACTGCGCTACCCATGACCATTGCATTGATCGGTGGTCAGGTGGCTCCGTTGTTTGATGGCGTCGTACCACCAGAGCAACTGGTGGAGTTGATTGCGAAGGTCATTGAGCTGGCAAAGAAGCAAGGAGTGGGCAGTTCGGGTAAAAGTAACGGTGTAGACGGAGCAGGCGGCGCAGACGGCGTAGACGGTAGTGACGGTGGTTTCGAGGAACCCGAGATAACTGCTGCGTATGGCGCTTTAGCGGTAAATGATTTAGAGCGTGCCCGGTCGGAGTTCGAGAAGTTATTAGCGCGTAAACCAAGCGACAAAGATGCAGTTCAAGGCCTTGCAAATGTGCAGTTGCTCGAGCGAATCAGTGGCTATGACCCAAGTGAGGTAATGGCGCAAGCCACTATCACCAGCGATGATGTCGTAATCCAGCAACGAGCTGCTGATTTCGAATTTCTATCAGGAGATATCAAAGGTGCATTCGCTCGCCTCATTCGGATGGTTCAACTCACATCTGGAGATACCCGTGAA
>CAZPIJ010000029.1:12172-15877 GCA_964586805.1 uncultured Bifidobacterium sp.
AATGCCGAGTTCGGCTCTTTGTTGACTTTGTCAACGGTGGGCGCAATCGCAGGTTTCTTGGTGATGGGCCACCTAGTCCATCTCCACGGCGTGAAGAATGTTTTGATAATTAGCACAACTGCTTCTTACATCTTGATAGCCATTGCTACCTGGGTAACAAGTCCTGTGCTCTTTACATTCATCAATATTGCTATTGCTATTGCCATTTCAGGTTTTCATGTATCTCTAACGACCCAAACAATGTGGATGCAGGACCGGCTCTTCTATGGCTTTGCATCCAAAATGTCCGGAGTCTGGTCAATCGGCTCTCTGCTCACAGCTTTTATCTCGATTGTGGTAGCGCGGATGCTCTCTATCCAAATTCATGTGGCAATCATCAGCGCAATATCCACTATCGCAGTACTCACGATCATCAAGAGGCTGGGACCACTTCTCATCGGCAAGGATCCCGAGGCGGCAGAGCGAGATGCCTTTGAGATAGCAAAGGTCTTCACAACTCTTCGTGTGGATTGGATTATCGCCTTCGGCCTGCTCTTTGGCACCATCATGGAGTTTGTCGCTGGCGATTGGGCAAATATTTACAGTCGAGAAGAATTGCGCCTTGATCCCTCATTGAGCGTCGTTCCTTACTTCGTCTTTACCTTTGCAATCATCATCGGACGATTCAATTTCAGTAAATTACAACAGAAATATGATCTCGAAAGAATGGTCACGATATTTGGAATCATCGGTGGATTATTTATGGGCTTAGGTGTGATATTTGGAAAGATTGCTGCAGATACTTCGCCCATCCTTGGCCTAGTGGTTGCATCAATCGGATTTGCCGTCGGAGGTTATGGCCTTTCGTTCATGTGGGCGGTCTTCAATAATCGTGGCATCGACCGAAGCGAGCTGGGTGTGAGCGCAGTGATTTCGCAACTAGCGCTATTTCAAAATCTGGCCGTCTTTGTCGTTAAAAATATCGTCGCAATCGCTGCGGGAATATTTGGACTTCCGATTGCCTTACTCATTCCGTGCATCATGTTGATGTTTGTCGGATACTTCTTCAAAAGAGCAAAGGTAAATTAACCAGATCCTTCAGTATTTCCTGGATCAGCAGCGGAAACATCATGTAGGGCATATTTTTCGATGGCTGCAGCGACCAGCGTGGTTGCGACTTTGCCTTCGGTTGCCAACTTGGAGAGCGTGGCCACGACGATTGATTCGGCATCAACACGGAAGTGGCGACGGAGCGCTCCTCTGGTGTCAGAGAGACCAAAGCCATCGGTCCCTAATGAGGTAAATCGATCACCAAGCCACGGTGCGACTTGATCTTGCACGCTGCGCATGAAATCACTGACAGCCACAATTGGACCTGCGGTCCCGTTGAGCTTCTCTGCGACATACGCTTGCTGAAGCGCATCTGGGTGCATCATGTTATGTCGATCAACTGCTAATCCATCGCGGCGCAACTCGTTCCACGATGTCACTGACCAAATGTCGGCGCTAATATTCCAATCATTAAGGAGTAGTTCTTGCGCTTTAAGTGCCCAATTAACTGCTACCCCTGAGGCAAGAATCTGTGCATGTGCCGCATGCGAGCCAGTTGCACCAGCCTTCAAGTGATAGATGCCCTTGAGAAGACCTGTTACATCTAGATTTTCGGGTTGAGCTGGTTGAGCATATGGCTCGTTGTATACCGTGAGGTAGTAATAAATATTCTCACTATCTTCGCCGTACATCCTGCGAATTCCATCTTTGACAATTTGCCCGACTTCGTACGCAAAGGCAGGGTCATAAGCAACCACCGCTGGATTGGTCGATGCCAAAAGGTGTGAGTGGCCATCTTCGTGTTGGAGTCCCTCACCATTGAGCGTGGTGCGACCTGCAGTGGCGCCCAAGACGAATCCTCGGACCAGTTGATCGGCAGCAGCCCAGAAGGAATCTCCGGTTCGTTGAAAGCCGAACATCGAGTAGAAGATATAAATCGGAATCATCGGTTCGTCGTGCGTAGAGTAAGAACTTCCTACGGCAGTAAATGATGCAACCGATCCCGCTTCGTTGATTCCCTCGTGCAGGATGACTCCCGAAGTTGATTCTTTGTAAGAGAGCATGAGCTCGCGGTCGACCGCGGTGTATTTCTGTCCGTGCGGTGAGTAGATCTTCATTGTCGGAAAGAGCGAATCCATTCCGAAGGTGCGAGCCTCATCGGGGATAATTGGCACGATTCGTGCTCCGATTGCAGGATCTTTTGCCAAGTCCTTCAAGAGCCTGACAAATGCCATCGTGGTCGCCACTTGTTGCTGGCCGGAACCACGGAGAGCCGATTCGAAGGCGGAGTCGGCAGGGGGTGCCAATGGTCGCGAGATTGCCCGACGAGAGGGCACGAAACCGCCCAATGATCTCCTGCGCTCCATGAGGTACTCGTACTCTGGCGAGCCTTGTGGAAGCGAGAGATACGGCGGTAAATAAGGATCAAGCTCTTCGTCGTTGACCGGAAGTTGGAGTCGATCTCGGAACTCCTTGAGATCTTCTGCAGTCATCTTCTTCATCTGATGGGTGGCATTTCGCCCTTCGAAATGTGAGCCCAGCGTCCACCCTTTAATGGTCTTAGCAAGGATCACGGTGGGTTGCCCCGTATGTGTAACTGCTGCCTGATAGGCAGCGTAGAGCTTTCGATAATCGTGGCCACCGCGTTTGAGGTTCCAGATCTTCTCGTTACTCCAATTGGCGACCATGGCAGCGGTCCGTGGATCTTTTCCAAAGAAGTGCTCTCGGATAAAGCCACCATCTTCGGCTTTGTATGTCTGGAAATCTCCGTCGAGGGTGGTGTTCATGATGTTGACGAGAGCGCCTTCGCGATCTTGTGCGAGAAGTTCATCCCATTCGCGACCCCAGACCACCTTGATGACATTCCAGCCAGCGCCACCGAAGAGAGATTCCAATTCTTGGATGATCTTTCCGTTGCCGCGCACCGGACCATCAAGTCGCTGCAAATTGCAGTTAACGACGAAGGTGAGGTTGTCTAGGCGTTCGCGCGCTGCGAGTGAAAGCGCGCTGATGCTCTCTGGTTCATCGATCTCGCCATCACCGAGGAAGGCCCACACTCTCTGATCGCTGGTCTCTTTGATTCCGCGGTTATGCAGGTAACGATTAAATCTCGCTTGATAGATTGCATTGAGCGGTCCAAGTCCCATCGAGACGGTGGGGAATTGCCAGAACTCTGGCATGAGTCTGGGATGTGGATAGGAAGAGAGTCCGCCACCTGCATGTGAGAGCTCTTGTCGAAAACCATCCATCTGTTGCTCGGTCAGTCGTCCTTCGACGAACGCGCGCCCATACACACCAGGGGATGCATGTCCTTGGAAAAATATTTGATCGCCACCACCAGGATGCTCTGGCCCACGGAAGAAGTGATTGAAACCAACCTCGTATAGCGAAGCAGAGGATGCATATGTGGAGATATGGCCGCCGACTCCTACGCCGGGGCGTTGTGCGCGATGCACGGTGATTGCCGCATTCCATCGGATGTACGCGCGAATCCGTCTCTCGAGAAATTCATCGCCAGGGAACTCTGGTTCGCGATCGGGCGGGATAGTGTTGATGTAATCAGTGGTGCGAAGTGATGCGACTCCCACGCCATTTTCTCGAGCGCGTTGCAACATACTGAGCAGGAGGTAGCGGACTCGTTCTGGGCCATCGCTCTTGAGCGCGGCGTCCAGGGAT
>CAZPIJ010000030.1:0-2596 GCA_964586805.1 uncultured Bifidobacterium sp.
GGTAGCCGAGGGCGAAGTTGAGGACTTTTCCTCAAATAACTAGAGGCTACTTCACGCTCTCGTTTGCTCGCTCAAGGTCTTCTGGGAAATCAACTTCAACGGCGAAAAGATCCGATATATCCACTGGGATGAAGGACGATCCGTCTTTTTCGATAGCGACTTCTATCCCTCTCTCGAAGTAATCATTGTCGGCAACTTCATCAAGTCTCTTGATAAGAGCGGTTTTATCCTTTGCTGAGACAAAATTGATTCCTACTGCTTCACCAAGTGCGTTGACTACCTTCTTGGATAACTCTTTGATATTTCCGTTTTCATCTACTGTGTATTTGACCTCTTCTTCAGCAACTTTTGAGGTATTGACACAGATAAAGGATTGCCCGCTTTCAATAATTGGCTTTACGCGATCGAGAACTTTGGCATCGAAAACAACATCACCATTCATCCATAACACACCACCATCGGTGCTTGCTCTCAAAGCACGGAGAAGGCTCTTGCTGGTGTTGGTCTGATCAAAGAGTTCGTTGTAGATGAAAACAGCCCGCGGATGAGCCTCCATGATCATTTCCATCTTGAATCCCACGACAACGCCAATTCGTGCCTGATCTCCAAAGGCTTGAGTGATGTTGCTCATTTGTTGTTCCATGATGGTCCGGCCGTCGCGTAAAGGCGTGAGTGGTTTAGGCCAGGGCTTCCCGAGGCGAGTTCCCATACCCGCTGCCAAAATGATTACTTGTTGGATCACTTCACTCCTTTTGTGAATCTCAATTGCTACGGCGAACTCGTGAGAGCTTTGAAATCGCCGACTCGTGATCGGTAATCGCTCGCTCCAATTCTCGGTAGAAAGTAGCAGTGCTAGCACCGGCAGCAATTCCACCGAAATAGTACCGGCAGACCTCTTGTCGTCGGTCGAACAACTCGTCATTGGCTAGCACTTCGCCCAGTGTTTTCGGCAGGGAATCGATGGAAGAGCGATCAATGATGTAAGCAGCCCTTGCTACGGGTGATTCGGCCTCTAATTCACCTCGGTTATTTCGACGATCAGAGAGAAAAATCGCACCTGAGGGGCGCAAGTACAAGAAATCCAGGGTGACACTCGAGATGTCACTGATAAGCAGATCAGTCTCCTTAAGAACGCTAAGCACATCTCCTGAGAGGTGCACTTCGTGTGGTCCCTTAGACAATCTGTTCATGATGTATTTGTGCGTTGCATTGATAGCAGGATCTTTCGAATCAATGATTCTTGGGTGTGGTTTGTAGATAACTCGAGATGATTCTTGCTTAACTGCAGCATCGATAATAGCTGTGCCGTAGCAATCCATAGAGGTGTAATTATTCGCCTCATCCTCACCTTCCCAGGTGGGGGCGTAGGTGATGGTCTTGAGCGCACTCTTCTCAAGAATGGGAGTGGTATCTAAATCAAGTTGTGGTCGGCCAACTGGAATCAATTTACTCTCGTCAATCCAGGCAACTGCAGATAAATACCGATCTCTAGCAGCAGCGCCGGCCACGAACACTTTGTCGTAGGCCTTTGATTGATTGCTAACCATAGATATCTTGTCACTCTCGCCGTGGTTGACATGTATGTGCGCCGCTTGTTGATAGGCAAGTGTCTGAAAATTTTGATAAGAGTTATTCACATAAATGAGCGCCTTGAATTTGGACAATTCGAGAAGCTGCATAAGAAGGTCATAAGTCCGTGCGTGGATTACCAACAAAGAAGTCAGCTTTTGCAATTCTTCGGTAGTTGCAGCATGTCGCGTGATAATCACTGGTCGAAGGTGTGCGGGTGCCTTTTCGAAGACCGGTATCCACTGTGCAATCTGGTAGATCTTCGAAGGGGTATCTGCGAAGAATGCAGCGACAGAATGACCTTGAGCGCTCTGGGCAGTGAAGGGGATGATTTCAGGTGGGAAGACCAACCTACGCAAAGTCCTCGCCTTTCGCCGCAATATGCGGTAAAGACGGGAGACTGGATTACGAGAAGCTCTGCGCTGCGCCATCATTCCCCAAGTATTCATCGAAACCTTCTGGCATCAGGTATTAGAGTACCTGTTATGGGGAATCAATCGCGAGAATCCAGCGAAAAAGCCCAGCGATTACGAGCAGCAGCCCGAAGTAATGATGGATTTTTCTCCACTTTCATTCTAAGAAAAATCTCACGGTTGATTACAAGCGTGTTGGTAGAGACACGAATCACTCCGAATATGGTCACTACCTTTTCCATAGCAGTTGGTTTTGTTGCTGCCGTAGTGACCTCGCAGGGAAATCTCATGATTGGAGCGTTGCTGTTACTCATTTCCTTGATCTTTGATTGTGTCGATGGAGAGATTGCTCGATACAAGGGGCAATTCTCTGCACTTGGAGCATGGCTCGATGCACTAGCTGATCGAGTGAAAGAATTTCTCTATGTCTCGGCATTGATTTATAGCGCTGACGACGACGGTCTTTGGATTTACGGGGTAGCGATAATTATTTTGCAGACTGCCCGACATCTTTCAGACTACAACTTTGTCAAAGTGCAAAGTCTTTACGAATCACCTGCTACTCAGAAACCGGATATAGTCGCAAGCCATGGCCCTATTTACTGGGTCAAAAA
>CAZPIJ010000030.1:2696-4158 GCA_964586805.1 uncultured Bifidobacterium sp.
TGATCATCCTCGGTGCCAACTCACCAACGAACTTTTGGCTCTTCTTTGCTATTGCCATGTGGCATTACACGAACCTTTACGACGCTCTCCAAGGTAGAGCGATGCGACTGAAGAGAGCTGGCCTTTTCCTTGCTGGACGGATAGCGCTCTGTTTGCTTGCACAGGTTGCCAGCCTTGAGAATGAGATATCGATTCTCCTGACAATGTATCTGCTTGCGCTGATTCTTCTCCGTGGCCGGCATAATGGAGCCAAGGAGGTGGCATGAGCCAGCGAATCTCGATTCACGAGCTAAGAGAGGTAACCCAGCCTGAATCGGTCCGAGGTCGAGCCAATTCAGAGCATTGGGTAGCAGACCTCTATCTTCGTCGCCTCTCCCCTTACCTCACTCGTATCTTGATTTCTTTGAAGTTCTCGCCTAATGCCGTGACCTGGTTGATGATTCTCACCGGTTTGTCAGCAGCCCTGACTCTTCTGATTCCAGGCATGTTAGGCGTCGTGTTGGCACTGATGCTCGGACAATTGCAGATGCTCTGGGATTGTTGTGATGGTGAAATTGCTCGATGGAAGAAGCAATTTTCTCCAGCCGGAATTTTCTTAGACAAACTCGGCCATTACCTCACTGAAGGGGCGATAGCTTTCGTACTCGGATTGCGTCTGGCAGGCTGGCCCGAAAAGCCGTTGGATTCAAGTCACCTTCCACTAGTCGGCGCAGGATTCGCATCTGTTGTGATCCTTAACAAAGCCCTCAACGATGCGGTTCATGTCTCGCGATATTTCGCAGGCTTACCAAAGTTGGAAGACCGTAAGTCAGCGAGCCATTCAAGGTCGGCTCGTATCAATCTTGCCAAAGGTATTTTCAACATTATTCCCATTCATAGAATGTTTCACTCGGTAGAGATGACTATATGGATCTTCATACTCTCTTTTATAGACCTTTTTGCCTCGGCAAATCTTCTGGCAACTCTCTTTGACTGGATTATCCCCATAGTCATTTTCGTGTTCGTAGGACATCTGTTGAGCATTCTCACTTCAGGAAAATTGCAAGCGAGTGCAAAATCTAGTGTCTAGAAGTATCGGAGCAATCCTTCTGACTATGGGTAAGCGCCCGGTCGAACTTGCTCGGGCATTAGAGTCAATCAAGGCACAAGTAAATGTAGTGTTCGATGTGGTGATTGTAGGAAATGGTTGGGATCCTGCCGATACATTTCCTGGAGAGAAAACCCTGCATCTTCCCGAGAATTTGGGTATTCCTGCAGGGCGCAACGCGGGTGCTTCACAGGTAACTGGCGACTACCTCTTCTTTCTCGATGATGACGCTCATCTCGATTCACCTGATGCGCTCTCATCCTTGGTCGCCCAGATGGAAAGCCATTCAATCCGTGGGTTGATTCAACCGAGAGTTGTTCCAGATGGTGCCGGCATAGTGCCCCGTCGATGGATTCCACGGCTGCGAATTGGCGA
>CAZPIJ010000030.1:4258-11003 GCA_964586805.1 uncultured Bifidobacterium sp.
CAGATGGTGCCGGCATAGTGCCCCGTCGATGGATTCCACGGCTGCGAATTGGCGATCCAATGGAAAGTTCTCCTGCTACCACTTTGTGGGAGGGGGCAGTGCTAATCAGACGAGAGTTATTCGAATCAATCGGTGGTTGGCCAAGTAATTTTTTTTACGCGCATGAGGGAATCGAATTAGTCTGGCAGGTGTACAACGAAGGATTTATAGCCTGGTATGCCGCAGATGTCACAGTCAGACATCCGGTAATCAATCCTGCGCGGCATCGCGAGTTCTATCGATTGAATGCTCGTAATCGAGTCTGGCTTGCCAAACGAAATCTACCCTTTCCAATTTCTATTTTTTATGTGTTTCTCTGGTTACTTATCTCGCTGTTGCGAATTCGCTCGATAGGTTCACTTCTTTCCTGGCTCGGCGGATTTTTCAATGGGGTATTCAGTAGTGCAGGCAAGGGTAGAAAATTATCCTGGAGAGCGGTATTTGCCCTGGGTCGTGCAGGAAGATTCCCGATTATCTGATTGAAAGTGGATTAATCATCGTCGATTGATTATTCTCATCCTATGTCGAAAAAAGCAGCAAAAATTGCGCACGCCCTTGAGAACCTCCTCTTTCAGGCCCGGTGGATCCTCTCCCCTCTCTATGTCGGATTGGTCTTTGCACTCATTGCTCTGATCTACCGATTTATCTTGGAGTTCATCCACCTGATAGAGAATCTTGGCCAGAAGGATCCTCATGTGTTTACCTTGGATTTGCTCGCGCTCCTTGATCTCACTTTGATCGGCAATTTAATTCTCATTGTGATTCTTGCTGGGTATGAGAACTTCGTATCGAGAATTGATGCAGCACACGAATCTGACGATCGTCCACACTGGATGGGAACAATCGATTTCTCGGGACTGAAGATCAAGTTGATTGGTTCCTTGGTTGCCATCTCGGTAATTGAACTTCTCAAGGATTTCATCGAACTCTCTGGTCAAAAAGAGGTGGGCGAAGGAACAATCTGGCGCGTGATCATTCACCTAACTTTCGTTGCATCTGGTGTGCTCTTCGCTCTGATGGATTGGATCGCAGATAAACGCGAGGTCCATGGCCCTAGCGCCGCGAAGAAATAAGGCACATAACAAAAAGTGCGCCTCGACCTACTTGCCGCTCTCAGTGGCATTCTGATTGCAGCCCAGTCGCGGGTAAACGGCGGCCTCTCTGCTGCACTGGGAAATAGCACTGAGGCTGCTGTCTACTCTTTCGGCTCGGGGTTCATCGTGCTCAACCTCATTGCGCTGGCAAATCCAAAAGTCCGAGCGGGAGTTCGACGGATATTCGCAGGTGTACGAAGTGGCGAGTTACCTGCTTGGCGACTTTCGGCTGGCGCAATGGGCGGGATTTTCGTCGCCATACAGACCTTCACTGTTCCAATTATTGGAGTGGCTCTGCTTTCGGTCGTGATGATTGCAGGGCAGACTGTTGCTTCGTTGATCGTCGACCGTATTGGAATCACTGGGGGCGGCACACAAGCCATTACTGCTCGAAGAGTCTTTGCCGCAGCAATCACGATTGTGGCTGTGTTAGTAGCGGTCTGGCAGGAGATTCGACTAGCAAACATCTCGATCGTCCCAGTCTTCATTGTCTTTCTTGGCGGCTTCATGATTGGTGTCCAGCGCGCTCTCAATGGCCAGATAAACGACATCTCGGGGCAGAGTTTCTCAACTACTTGGCTCAATTTCTTCACGGGTACAACTACTTTGTTGATCTTGCTTATGATAAACACTGTGCGAGGTGACGAGCTTGTTGGACTACCTACTTCACCGTGGTGGATCTATTGGGGTGGCACAATTGGTGTGCTCTATATTGCTTCATCTTCTGTGATTGTTGCAAAAATTGGTGTACTTTCTTTCACGCTTTTTGCTACGGGTGGGCAGTTGATAGGTTCGTTGATCTTCGATCTCATTGCACCGCCCGAAGAGGTGACGGTTGGAATCAATCTCATTATAGGAATCTTCATAACATATGTAGGCGTCTTAGTAGGTGGCTTGAGAAAACAAGGCTCAATGCGAACGGGATCTACGCCAGATAATTGAAATCATTGAACCAACAATAAAGAACGCAGCTATTGCGTAGGAGGAGCTCTTTACCGCCGGAATTGTTGCTGAGTAGTAGCCAGCTAGTGTGATTCCCACTCCCCATGCAAGTGCGCCAACGGAATTTGCGGAGAGAAACTTGTAGTACGGCATCTTCGACGCGCCTGCTATAGGTGGAACAAAAGTCCTAAACCATGGGAAGAACCGAGCAGCACAGACCGCCCACCAACCGTTCTTTTCGTAGAAAACTTCAGCGCGAGCAACCATTCGAATAACCCGCGGCGATCGAGATCTTTCTAAATATGGTCGACCAATTTTTCTGCCAATGACATAACCAACTTGGTCTCCGATAAATGCCGCGAGAAAGATTCCTGAGACGAGAACCATAATGTTCATATCGTCTCGAGCTGCGGTGACTAAGCCAGCGCTAAAAAGAATGGAATCTCCTGGCAGCCAAAAAGCAAGCAGAATTCCAGTTTCAAGGAAGACTATTGCCCAAACCAAAAGATAGAGCAGGAAAGGAGCTATCGGTGAAAATCGCTCATCGAAGGAGGCTGCTAATTCAATTGCGCTCATGGCGCAAGCTTTGCTAATTCAGGTCGTGGTGGTCGAGAGAGGATTCCGCTAGCACCTTTGAGGCTCCAGTTACCTGCTTCGAATGGGATTACCAGAGCATCACCATGACCTACAGCTATCGATCCCGAGTTTTGGCATTCGAGAACGCCGTCACCTTCTAGGAGCAAGAGAATTCCGAAACCAGCTTCGATTGTTGCCCCATTGCCAGAGAGAACATCAGCACGGAAATAGCCATCAGCCCTCTCCGTGAAGAGTGAGCGAAGCTCGCCGCCAGTGAATTGAGAATTTTTAACCAAGGTCGGAATTTCGTCAGGATTTAAGGGTGAGTAATTCAATGAATCAAGGACGAGATCGAAACCAAGCCCAAGGTGTCCATCCCTCAATCCATCGACAGCAAAACCCTCCCACTCGAGAAGCGCGGAAAGATCGGTTGGCTCTTGAAGCTCGAGGACAAAGATTCCCGCATCAATCGCGTGAGCAGTGCCCGCAGGAACGAGAATCGCATCTCCAGGCTTGACTGTGATCATATTCAGAGATGCAAGAAGCCCTGCCGAATCCTTTGCTTGGACCATTCGCCAGACATCTTCTTTTTTCATCTCCTTAGCGAAGCCAAGTCCAACCTTGGCATTCTCTGGAGCGTCAAGGATTATCCAGGCTTCAGTCTTGCCATGGTCAAGTGCAAGATGGCGTTTGGCAAATGCCTTGTTGGGATGGAAGTGAACGGGAAGTCGTTGATCAGGATCGAGCAACTTCACCAGTATTTCAGTGCTCGTACCGAATGCTGCAACATGTTCTGCGCCCAACCATTGCTCGGGTTGACGAGAGATTGCATCGCGGAGGAATTCGCCATCCGGCAACCGTGAAAGACCCATTTCTGATTCACCAAGCCGTGTTGTCGTCGCCGCAATCCACTCCTCAGGTCGCATCGGGCCACCAGGACCGTTACGCAGTACGCCAATTCGATTTCCGCCTCGATAGAAATGATCGAATTGGTTTGAAGGGAGAATTATCGGTGCCAGAGCCATGGTGGGAAGTTTACCGACAGGTTGCTTTGATGGCAGCAGCTACCGCCGGAGTGACTGCAGGATCGAAGACGCTTGGAATGATGAAACTCTCATTCAATTGCTCAGGTCGGACGCAGTTTGCAATCGCATCCGCTGCGGCAACGAGAGCATCTTCAGTGATTCTTGTCGCACCGATGTCCAAGAGCCCGCGAAAGACTCCAGGAAATGCCAAGACATTATTTATCTGGTTGGGCTGATCGCTCCGACCGGTTGCCACCACCTTTGCATGGCGCCGGGCAATCTCAGGATCGATCTCAGGATCGGGGTTTGCTAGCGCAAAAACAATGGCGTCTGTAGCCATATTCTGGATATCTTGCTCAGAGAGAACTTTAGGCACACTCACACCGATGAATACATCTGCACCAATTAGCGCTTGGTTCAACGAACCTGTGAAATTTTCACTGTTACTTATATCGATAAACCACGAACGCATCTCATCTGTGCGGGGCGAGCCTTGATGAATCACGCCATCAATGTCAAAACCAATCATGTGTCGCGCGCCAGCGTGGTAGAGCAATTGTGCGACTGCGGTGCCTGCTGCACCCACGCCATTAAGCACGATTTTAACTTCAGAGATATCTTTCTTTACTAGTTTTAAGGCATTCTTTAGAGCCGCAGTGACAACAATCGCCGTGCCATGTTGATCATCATGGAAGACTGGGATGTCGAGCACCTCTCGTAATCTTCGTTCAATCTCGAAGCAACGAGGTGCAGAGATATCCTCGAGGTTTATTCCGCCATATACCGGAGCGATTATTTGCACTGTTCGAACTATCTCTTCGACATCTTGGGTATCAAGACAAACAGGCCAAGCATCTATGTTTGCAAATCTTTTGAAGAGGGCGGCCTTGCCCTCCATCACCGGCATTGCCGCTGCGGGACCGATATTTCCCAGACCGAGGACTGCAGATCCATCGGTAACCACCGCAACCGTGTTTCGTTTGATGGTTAACCTTCGTGCGTCACTGGGGTCAGCAGCGATTGCTTGGCAGACACGGGCAACTCCGGGGGTGTATGCACGAGATAAGTCGTCACGAGTCTTTATTTGGACTTTGCTGTGCACTTCGATTTTGCCGCCAAGATGAATCAAGAATGTTCGGTCGCTGACCTTTCGTACTTTGAGCTCAGGGACAGCAGCAATCGCCTTTGCGACTCGATCTGCGTGGTCGGCGTCGATAGTGTCGCAAGTGATATCTACAACAACGCGGTCGAAGGATGACTCCACGATATCGAGCGCGGTGAGCGAGGCCCCTTGTGAATTCAGCACCGCAGTTAGCGCAGAGACAGGTTGGTTTGCTGAGGGGCCTTCAACGCGGATGGTGATTCCATATCCGGGGCTCGTAGAAACCATAAAAATCTCCTAATGTTGGCTATTCAGAGTACGACTACGAGGGGGATTTATGAATTCGCAGGCCAGTGATAAGCCTCACGGGCTCGATGGTGCGCAGGTAGCCGCCCTCGATAAGGCACATGTATTCCACTCCTGGTCAGCCCAAGGTGCAATCTCCCCTTTGCCAGTCGCCGGAGGCAAGGGCTCATATTTCTGGGATTTCGATGGGAAGCGGTACTTGGATTTTTCCAGTCAACTCGTATTTACCAATGTAGGCCATCAACACCCCCGAATCATTGACGCGATAAAGAAACAGGCCGATATTCTCGCGACGACCGCACCACAACATGCAAACGATATTCGTAGTATTGCCGCTCAGAAAATCTCATCGCATGCTGAGTCATTCCACAATAAAGTCTTCTTCACTAATGGCGGTGCCGATGCGGTGGAAAATGCGATTCGGATGGCTCGGATTCACACCAACCGACATAAAGTTCTTTCGCATTATCGCTCGTATCATGGCAATACTGCGGCAGCGATTGCAGCGACCGGAGATCCACGACGATGGCCAAATGAATTTGCATATGGGCATATTCATTTCTTTGGTCCATATCTTTATCGCTCTGCTTTTTGGGCAAAAACTGAGGAAGAGGAGTGTCAGCGGGCTCTTGAGCATCTAGAGAATCTCATCATTCTCGAAGGACCAAAGACGATTGCAGCAATCATCATCGAATCAATCGTGGGCACCAATGGCATTCTCGTGCCACCAAAGGGTTATCTTGAGGGTGTTCGAGCGCTCTGCGACAAATACGGCATCATTTGGATTGCCGACGAAGTGATGGCTGGTTTTGCTCGTGCCGGCAAATGGTTTGCATATCAACACTCAACAGCAAAACCTGACTTGATTGTTTTCGCAAAAGGTGTGAACTCGGGCTATGTTCCACTGGGTGGTGTCGTCATTAGTGATGAGATAGCAAAGACTTTTGATGATCGGGTCTTCCCTGGAGGTTTGACATATATGGGTCACCCACTTGCATGCGCCGCCGCCGTTGCTGCAATTGACCTGATGGAAGGAGAGGGAATTATCGAATACGCCGCTGAGATAGGAACGAAGGTCATCGCTCCAGCGCTCCACGATTTAGCCGAAAAACATAAGGTTATTGGTGATATTCGCGGTACCGGCGTCTTCTGGGGCATGGACTTGGTTACTGATCGAGCCACTCGGGAACCACTTGCTCCCTATGGAGCAACGAGCCCAGCGATGAATGAATTTGCTGCTTCGTGTAAAAAGGAAGGCTTATGGCCGTTCGTACATTTCAATCGGACGCATGTCGTACCACCATGCACAATCAGTGAAGCTGAACTCAAAGAGGGTTTTGCTATTTTGGATAAGGCGCTTTCATCAATCGGAAAGTATTACACCGGCGCTTAGCCGCGGATGAGAGTTGTTAGGTGCTTATCGAAAATTGCGCTCACTTCGCGTGAACCTGCGGTACCCACTGCCTGAATTGGCTTTCCAAAACTCTCTGCTTGTTGGAAGGCAATTCGATCAGGAATAGCTGGTTTGAGTATCTGCTTTCCGAAGATTCGGCCCATTTCGCGAATTCGATAATCGTGTTCTTCCGCGACGCTCTTTACTCGATTTGGCAGGATGCCAGCTAATTTCAATTTCTTGTTGTGTGATTTTCGGATCTCTTCAA
>CAZPIJ010000030.1:11103-15599 GCA_964586805.1 uncultured Bifidobacterium sp.
GGCAGGATGCCAGCTAATTTCAATTTCTTGTTGTGTGATTTTCGGATCTCTTCAATTTCTTCGGCCGCTCGTTCGGCGCCCTGAAGACCAAAGAATGTCGGCGTTGCAACTACCACGGCTAAATCACTTGCAGCAAGCGCTTCACGAGTCAATGTGCCGAGCGAAGGCGGGCAGTCGATGAGTACTAGGTCGTAGCCTTCGAGTTTCTCGAGTGCCCGAGCTAACCGGGGTTTGAATGCTGCCGCGGATTTGAAAGCATCATGTTGGATTAAATCCGGGCTTGATGCGATGACATCTACTTCTCCAGGAGCGATCTCCCAGGCGCATTCGGTGAGACTACTGTGAAGAGTATTGATACTTGGATGAGCCAGTAGGTCCGCAGCCGTGGACGAAGGATTCTTTGTCGCCAAAATTGAAGTTGCATTTCCTTGCGGATCCAGGTCGATGACTAATGTGGCAAGGCCTCGAACAGTGGCCGCACCGGCAAATCCCAAGAGAACAGAGGTTTTTCCGACGCCACCTTTAAGGCTCAAAATACTCACTACGCGCATAGCGACATCTTTGCGGAAAATCAGGTGAGTAACAACCTGCAATAGCCAGGTATAGGGCGATTTTTAGACGGTGCCGTAAAGCCGGTCACCAGCATCGCCAAGGCCCGGAACGATGTAACCATGTTCATTCAATCGTTCATCAAGGGCGCCCATAACGACTGTGACAGGCGCTCCGGCAAGTGATTTTTCGAGCGCTGCGACTCCTTCTGGTGCGGCGAGAATACAGATGATGGTGATATCCGTAGCGCCACGATCGAGAAGATATTGGGTAGCAGAGATCAATGTGCCACCTGTAGCAAGCATTGGATCGAGGATGTAGCACTGACGACCTGAGAGATCTTCAGGAAGTCGGTTGGCATAAGTTGAGGCCTTCAAAGTTTTCTCATCTCGTACCATGCCAAGAAATCCCACTTCGGCTGAGGGAATCAATCGGGTCATTCCCTCTAACATGCCAAGTCCTGCGCGGAGAATCGGGACGACGATCGGTCGTGGTTTGGTCAGATGCGCCCCAGTGGTTGGAGCCACGGGTGTCTCGATAGTGACTTTCTCGGTGCGAATCTCACGGGTCGCCTCGTATGCCAACAACATGACAAGCTCTTCGGTTAGGTACCGGAATGTTGGGGAATCAGTTCGTTTATCGCGAAGAAGTGTCAATTTATGGGTGATGAGAGGATGATTAGCCACGTGGGTCTTCACAACGATGAGTCTATCTCAGCAAGCATGGAAGTGGCGCTCACCGCCGCTGCTAAAGCTTGGCGCGATCATCGTGATGTGCCGGTGGGCGCTGTGCTTCTAGATTCTGCCGGCGAGATAATCTCCGTAGGAGTGAATGAGCGCGAGTTAACTCAGGACCCAACAGCTCATGCAGAGATTGTCGCAATTCGCAAAGGGGCAATGTCGTTAAAGAGTTGGCGACTTGAAGGTTGCTCGCTACTTGTTACCTTAGAACCATGCGCGATGTGCGCCGGAGCAATAATGCAGTCTCGCATCTCGCGACTAATCTTCGGTGCATGGGATGAAAAAGCTGGCGCTGTTGGTTCGGTGGTAGATCTCATTCGCGACCCGCGTGCACTCCATAAAGTTGAAGTGATTTCTGGTCTGCTAGCAGATCGTTCGAGAGCGCTATTAAAGGATTTTTTTGGCGAATCCCGCTAATCGTTTTGAATAAGGTATCTTTGGCGACGGTGGCGTGTCTGAGCGGCCTAAAGAGCACGCCTCGAAAGCGTGTGTGGGGGAAACTCCACCGTGGGTTCAAATCCCACCGCCACCGCCAGTTTTACTTGGAAGTTATCTGATGATTTCGTAAGAAGGATTGAGAATTGTCAGTTTTCCGTCGAGTTCGCCGACCATTCCCTCTGCCCGCAATGTCGAGCCCACTTCAAGACCAGCAATCTCACGGCGGCCAATGAATTGCAATCGAACCCCACCAGTTTCATCCCAGATTTCGATCTCCACCAAAGGAGATGAATTCTTGGGAGCCACTCGAACCCCAGTGACACGGCCGACTACTTCGGCTCGCTTTCGCCATTGGATAGCTCCAATTTTCGTCGCACTCTTTGCGTGATGTCCGACCGGTTCGTAGACCGGGGATTCAAAGTGCGGCTTAGTGGGAGCGTTGACGATTTCGGTGACAGGTTTCTCTAAAGATGTGGGAATGAGTTTTACATTGCCGTCGAGGATTTTTTCCACATCGAACGGGACAATAGTTGCTACTACACGATCGAGTTGAGCAATCGCGCTAGCAATACTCTCTGCAGTCTGATCATGGAGCAATCTTCCGAGGAATCGCGAGTACGATCGGCGCGGCAGCAGCAGCGTTAATTCGACATCAGGTGCTTCAGTCTCTCGCAATGAATACTCGATGGCCGCATTGGCCAATCGACGATCTGGGCAATCGATAAATTCGAGAGTGATTCCATCGAAACTACTGTATTTGTCCCATGCTTCTCTGATTTCATCGGCTCTTCTATCATCAATGACAAAGTGCACAGCGCTGAGCTTTCGAGGCTTCAAACTTCGTGCGTAACGAATTGCCCCAATGGTGGCTAGATCGACATTATCAATAAGGACTGCAACATCATGCCGAGTGATGTTTGCGCTCTTTCCTCGTTGTGGAGTGATATCAAGAACACCGTTCTCGGCTTGATATCGGCGATTTACCCTGATGAGACCAATAACCATGATTGGTCCAACAAGCACGATGACCCATGCACCAGCGGTGAACTTCACGATTGCGAAGATGATGACGACAACGAGAGAGATCGAGCCAGAAAGTAGGTGGATGGCAAAACGAAGCCGCCATTTCTCACCGCGGTGGGTATGGGTGTGTTTGGCCATTCCTAGTCCGGTGAGCGTGAAAGCGGTGAAGACGCCGATTGCGTAGTACGCGACTAAATGCTCGACCGAAGATCGCGTGACAAGAACCAGGATTGAGGCGAAGACAACCAGCACCAAAATGCCATTAGAGAAGTTAAGGCGATGCCCTCGTTTTGCTAACCAACGCGGCAGGAATCCATCGGATGCGACGAAGTTAACCAGAATCGGAAAGGCAGAGAATGTGGTATTCGCACCTGCGAAGAGAATAAGCATCGTCGCTGCTTGTACGAGTATGAAGAATATATTTGCGATTGCACCTTCACCAAGGATAGTCCGAGCAATCTGGGATATGACTGTTGGAGTTCCACTTTCGTAAGGGAGCGCATAGATGCGGTGTGCAAACCATGAGACGCCAAGAACTAGTGATCCCAGAATGCAGCTCATGATGATAAGAGTTCTTCGGGCATTTACATGCTCTGGGGTTTTAAAGAGCATGACTCCATCAGAAATTGCCTCAAGACCTGTGAGTGATGAACCGCCATTGGCGAAAGCGCGCAATAAAGTGAAAATCGCGGCAAAAGTTAAGAGTCCTTGTTCAGAACCAAAAGGCACTGCCCCTTCTACATTTGTGCTCAGAGTGGGCAGCGTCCCCATGATGTCTCGATAGACCCCAACAGTAAAAACGATTGCCATCGATCCGACGAAAAAGTATGTGGGCAGCGCAAATGCCTTTCCGGCCTCTTTGACACCGCGAAGGTTTCCATAGGTTAGTAAGACGATGACTGCAAGAGTCATCTCTACCTTCCACGGTGCCAGCTCCGGGAAAGTTGAAACAATGGCGGCAACACCAGCTGCAGATTGGATTGCTAGCGTCACGACATAATCAAGAATGAGTGCAACAGCAGCAACTTGTGCTACTACCGGTCCAAAGTTCCTCCGCGAAACAAAGTAGGCGCCGCCAGTTTTGGAATAGACCGAGATGACATTGTGATACGAAAGCGTGACAATCAGAAGAATCACGAGCACTACTGCGGTCATTGGCATGAGTAACGAGAAGGCAGCCAGTCCAAAGACAGGAAGGAGCGCGATCAGGATCTGTTCGCTGCCATATGCCGAAGAGGAGATGCAATCTGAAGAGAGGATGCCGAGTCCATATCGTTTAGATAGCCGTTGATGGCTTAATGAGTGGCGGTTGAGCGGAGCCCCGAGCAGTTTTCGTTTGATGGTGTAGAGAAGTGGATCCTTGGGGTGCACATGTTCGGCCATGACCGATGGCTTAGGAGCGTCATCCTGCCAAGCAGTTGCCACGACTTCCGCTCTCTCTCACTCAGGTACCTATATCTATATATAGTAGAGAAGTTTCCGCGGAGGATAAGAGATTTGAACTCTTGAAGGGTTTCCCCTTACACGCTTTCCAAGCGTGCGCACTCGGCCGCTATGCGAATCCTCCATGCAGATTTTTAGGCTGCAGGGTCAAAGATACTCGGTCACTATGATTGCCCCTGACCCCCCGCATGGCGGTACCGTGCTGAACTCCCCCAGGGCCGGAAGGCAGCAAGGGTAGGTGCGCTCTATCGGGTGTGCGGGGGGTCCTCACAGTTAGGCTCGCCCCCATGGTTGAACAGGTAG
>CAZPIJ010000031.1:0-4217 GCA_964586805.1 uncultured Bifidobacterium sp.
CTTAGCCTACCTCATCAGGATGGATGTCGATCTTCCAGCCGGTGAGCCGAGCCGCTAAACGCGCATTTTGGCCATCTTTTCCGATGGCGAGCGATAGCTGAAAATCGGGGACGACAACTTTTGCCTGTTTCCGCTCGAGGTCGACGACTTCACAACTGATAACTCGAGATGGCGCAAGCGCCGCCGCAATATAGGTAGTGGGATCCTCAGACCAATCGACGATATCGATCTTCTCCCCGTGCAACTCATTCATCACTGCTTGCACCCGCGCACCCATCGGACCGATACACGAGCCCTTTGGATTTACTCCTGCGCGATGAGCGCGAACCGAGATCTTCGTTCGAGCACCTGCTTCACGCGCTACTCCCATGATCTCGACGACCCCAGTGAGCAACTCAGGAACCTCTAAAGCAAAGAGCTTCTTGATGAGATTTGGATGCGTCCTGGATAAAACAATCTCGGGCCCCTTGTTTCCTTGACGCACATCAACGATCAGCGCTTTGACGCGATCACCGTGTGCGAACTTCTCGCTTGGCACCTGCTCTTGCAGCGGAATCTTTCCTTCTACTGGCCCGATATTTACCAAGATCACTTTGCTGTCGCGCCCTTGCTGCACAACGCCAGAGACCAAATCACCCACGGTCGTGGAGAACTCTTGGACAATTTCGGCATCTTTAACTTCACGCAACTTGCCCTTGAGGGTTTTCTTGATTACGCCTGTGGCAATTCGTGGGAATTCAGGCGGACCCTGCACTGTAATTTCAGTGTCATCGACTACTTTGTATAGCGAAATCGCGCCAGTGCTTCGGTCCATTCGAGAATGCACGCCGGGCTCTGCTTCCTGCAACTCGCTATATCGCTGATCGATCGCTTCCTCGATAGTTCGAATTAGCTCTTCAAGGACCAAGCCATTTGCCTCTGCCAAAATGGAGAGTGTAGGAATATCAACGCTCATTTGAATTCGACCTCGATATTGGCCTGTGCGATATCGCTCAAGAGAACCTCGAGCGTCGTTCCTGGCGTGATCTCAATGGAGGCGGTGACATCATCCGAGCCGATAATTCTTCCCATGACTTGCTCCCCTGATTTCAGCAGAAGTGCAACTAGTCGACCTTGGTTGCGCTTCCAATGGCGCGGTAACTTCAAAGGAAAATCCACCCCTGGTGAGGAGACTTCTAATGTGAAAGGGCGCTCGCCGAGGATTGCGAGCTCATCAAGGGTCGCCGAAATCGGCTTGGTTACGGCTGTGACCTCATCGAGTGAGAGCGGGAGTTGAGTATCAATGTGATCTACCAGAACGCGGATCACCCGGTGCTTGCCCGCCGAGGAGATCTGGATTCCTTCTAGGTAGAGGTTCGCTGCAGCGACTATCGGGGCGATTGCTTCTTTAATCGCGCTATCAACTGAAGTCATCACACTCTCCCTATGAAGTTATGAGAGAAGTCTACAAGCAATTACAGCGTGCTCACTACCGACTGGATCTCCGCGACGGCATTGCTCAGTGCCACCTCGCGCCGTGAATTATCCCAGCGATTTCGTACCTCAATAAGGCCATTAGCAAGGCCTTTGCCCACCACAACAATCACCGGGATTCCGATTAACTCGGCATCTTTGAACTTCACTCCAGCGCTTGGTTCTCGTCGATCATCTACGAGGGTACGGAGTCCCAATCCTTCAAGTGAGCCAGCAAGCTCCAGCGCGGTATCGAAAGGTCTCTCTTCTTTTCCAGTAGCAACGATATGCACATCAGCAGGGGCAACTTCTCGCGGCCACTTCAAGCCCGATTCATCGTAGGTCTGTTCGGCGATCGCAGCGACAGCTCGTGAGATCCCAATGCCATATGACCCCATAGTGACCACAATGGGTTTGCCCTCTTTATCCAAGACCGTTAATTCAAGACTCTGGGCATACTTGCGCCCCAATTGGAAGATGTGACCGATCTCGATAGCGCGGTCGATGACAACTGGAGTATCGCACGAAGGGCAGAGATCCCCTGCGCGAACTTCTGCAGCTTCGACATAGTGATCAATCATGAAATCACGGCCTTCAGTGACAAAGCGCGCATGTTTATTCGCTTGATTTGCCCCAGTGATCCAATGTGAACCAGCCTGAATGCGTGGATCAGCAAATAAAGTGATACCGAATCGCTTGGCATCCTGCGGACCAACATAACCTTTCACGAACTCTTTTCGCTTGGCAAAGTCTTCATCGTCAAAGAGGCGCAACTCTTGAACCCCAACGAGGTTAGCCTGCAATCGTTTCAAGTCGACTTCGCGATCTCCCGGCACAAGAACGCAGATGGGATTGCCATCTGCAACGAGCAAGATGTTCTTCAATGTGTCTGCTGCGGTGATATTCGCCTGATATTTGCTATTCATCACCTCGACCAGTGAATCAATCGTCGGAGTATTTGGAGTATCCAGCACCTCGATAGCCGGTGGCATCGAGAACTCCTTGGGACTCACCTTCGTTGACATTGCCTCGACATTTGCAGCGAACCCACAAGAGGGACAGAGCACATAGGTGTCCTCACCCGTTGGGCAAGGTGCCAGGAATTCTTCAGATGCAGATCCACCCATCGCCCCAGATTTCGCGGAAACTATCGAGTATCGCAATCCCAATCGATCGAAAGTCTTTATATAAGCAGCACGGTGTTCCTGGTATGAACTTTGAAGACCTGCATCGTCAACATCAAAGGAGTAGGAATCCTTCATCACGAACTCTCGACCACGGATGATTCCACTTCGCGGCCTAGTCTCGTCACGATATTTAGTCTGAATCTGATAGATCGTTAACGGTAAATCCTTATAAGAGGAGTACTCACCCTTGACCATAAGAGTGAACATCTCTTCGTGGGTTGGCCCCAAGAGGTAGTCGCCACCTTTACGATCGTGTAGCCGGAAGAGATCGGGGCCATATTCACTCCACCGATTGGTGGCCTGGTATGGCTCTTTCGGCAGCAACGCTGGAAAGTGCACCTCTTGGAATCCTGCCGCATCCATCTCCTCGCGTACGATCCGCTCGATATTGCGCAGCGTGAGATAACCCAAAGGCAGCCAAGAATAGATTCCCGCGGCAATTCGCCGAATATAACCCGCGCGAACGAGGAGCTTGTGGCTGGCGACTTCAGCGTCAGCAGGATCATCTCGCAATGTGCGCAGAAAGAGGCTCGACATTCGAAGCATGGTGACAGCCTACTTCAGAGAAATATTGAGGCGAACTCTCCCACCTGGGTGAACCCCACTTTTTTATAACTTGCACGCGCAGCAAGATTAAAGTCATTGACATAGAGGCAGGCTCTTGGAGCGATGGCCCGCGATAGCCGAAGGACGCTGGCCATGCCGTGGGTGCCAATACCGTGGCCTCGATGCTCTGGCGCCACCCACACACCATGTATTTGCAGCGCCCCGGCACCAACGGCTCCGATATCTGCCTTGAAAAGAATCTGATCTTCTGACCGTCGGATGAAGGTCCTGCCCTGACTGATAAGTTCGATTGCACGAGCGCGGAAATCATTCAAGTGTGGCGGCTCGCCCACCTCACCGATGAACATTTCGATTCCTGCTTCAACGACTAAGTCGAGTTCCTCTGCTCTTGCCAACCGCACCTGCGGATCAGATTCCACAAGAGGTTCGGTTGCGATGCCAAGTAATGGCTGAGACTGTCGGATTAAGCGTTCACGAGGTGACACACTTTTGATCAACTCCCAAAGCGCGAAAACTGATCTGCTCTCACCCACTATCGAAGTGCAAGGAAATGGGCGAGCGCGCAGATGATCGGCAGTGGCAAAGAGGGCATCTCTGCTGGCAAAACTTGGCAAGAGATTAGCTCCGATATAACTCACACCCTCTACTTGGCCATTCTTGCGATAGATCAACGCATGACTATTGGATCGTTGATGGAGTGCGCCTAAACGAGCGGCAAGAAATGTGTGCGCTTCAGGTTTGCTGCTGAGAAACGCGGCAACATCATCAGGAATTCGAGAAGATCGAATGACCTGAAGCACTTTATCGAACTTCGACTATTGGTGCTCCGGAACTCTCCATCTCATCGGCAAGGCGCATTGCCTCTTCAATGAGGACTTCCACGATTTGTGATTCAGGAACCGTTTTGATGACTTCGCCCTTGACGAATATCTGACCTTTTCCATTTCCAGATGCGACACCCAAATCGGCCTCGCGAGCCTCGCCCGGTCCATTGACCACGCAACCCATCAC
>CAZPIJ010000031.1:4317-14518 GCA_964586805.1 uncultured Bifidobacterium sp.
TGGAAGAGTGGGCCAGCCTCGGTCACCCCAAGATGAAGTGGGTAATCGCACTTACTTGCTAGCAAACGATAGGCCTGCACCATCGTGACCGGATCGTGATGCTTCACCGAAATTTTGATGTCGGTGAAACCGTGCTCTTCGAAGAGAGAACATTCCCAGAGAGCAGATTCGACTAGAGCCTCGGGGGTGGCTTTGCCATATTTCTTCAAAAGTCTCGGATCCAGTGATCCAGCGTTGACGCCGATTCGAATGGGAATGCCCGCATCGCCTGCAGCCTTCGCGACCTCTTTTACTTTGTCATCGAATTGTTTGATATTCCCCGGGTTTACGCGCACCCCTGCACACCCAGCATCGATCGCAGCAAAGATGTACTTGGGTTGGAAGTGGATATCTGCCACAACTGGAATCTGTGATTTCTTCGCGATTGATGCGAGCGCATCTGCATCGTCTTGGCTTGGGACTGCAACCCGAACAATCTGACAACCAGAAGCTGTGAGCTCGGCAATCTGTTGCAATGTGGAGTTGACATCTGCGGTGAGCGTGGTGGCCATCGACTGCACGCTTACCGGCGCGCCGCCGCCAACCAGGACCGATCCCAGTCGGATCTGCTTGGTCTTTCTCCGCGGAGCAAGGGGGGTAGGTAGTGGAGCGGGCATTCCCAAATCGACCATGGCTCTATCTTGCCGTACCCGCGCGGCTTGCGCTCAACTGGCAACGCCTGCTCGCGCCAGTTGCGCGCTACTAATTGAGCCGGAGCGGATTGACGATGTCGGCAAATAGCAAGAGCAACGACAGTATGGCAAGTAATCCGATGACGACCAGGGTGATTGGCATCAGTCGGGTGACATCGAATGGTGGCGGTGGTGGCAACCCTTTTCGGCGAGCGCGAGCTCTTCGATAGCCATCGAGCAGAGCCACCGCCATATGTCCGCCATCGAGGGGCAGTAGTGGAATCAGGTTGAAAATTCCCACGAAAACATTAAGGCTGGCGACAATCAGAAGTAAGAAGCCGATCTTCTCAGCAAGTGAACCATTCTCACTCGACGCTGCTTCACCGCTGACACGGGCCACCCCAACAACGCCTACCAAGCCCTCGGGATCGCGCTGCTCTCCTGAGAAAGTTGCTCCAAAAAGATCGGGAATCTTGCTAGGCAACGCGACAAGTGCGCGAGCGCTTCCAGAGATCAAGTTGCCGACCTCTCGTGCTGATTCTGTAATCGCAGCAAAGAGTGAGTAGCGCTTATTCTCTCGCTCGCTCAAAATTCCCACGATTCCAACAACTCCCGTCGAACTCTCAAAAGCAACGGGAGTGACAGGAACTTCGATCCTCTCTCCAGCGCGATCGATGGTGAAGATCAATTCCTTCTTTGCAGCACTTTGGATCGCATCACCTACCTCGCGCCAGGATTTGATCGGCGCTCCTGAAATCGCGCGAATCTCGTCTCCCACCTGTAAGCCAGCTTTGGCGGCGGGAGATTCTGGGTCGGCGCTGGTGCACTGAGCAGAACCCTTTTTGATGCATGGAAGAACCTCTGCCAAACGAGTGGATTGTTCAGGCACACCCACCGCACCAAAGAAGAGGATGAGAATGAGGAAAGCCAGCAGGAAGTGAAGGAACGACCCGGCACCCAAAACAATTAAGCGACGAGGGACGCTCGATGAATAGAAAGCGCGAGGGCTATCGGAATCGCTCAACGGTTCGGCCGGAGTCATCCCAGTGATTCGGCAATACCCGCCCGCGGGAATCGCTTTGATTCCAAACTCCGTCTCGCCGCGTTTGGTCGACCAGATTCGCGGCCCGAAACCCAGGAAGAACTCCGTCACCTTCATCCCAAATTTCCTTGCAGTGATGAAGTGACCCCATTCGTGAACCATGATGGAAAAGAGCATGGCGATGATAAAGGCCAAGATGCCCAACGCTCCGGCACCGTTCATGGCTCCATCAACTCCCTAAATGCTCTGAACTTCGGCACGCGCTCTCCCGCGCGCTTTCTATGGGTCTTCACTTGGCGCGGCTGTCGATTCGCGCCCGTGCTACTCGACGAGCATTCTCTTCTACCGCTCCGACATCATCAATATCCCGAAGTGTTGCGCTGACTTCGCCGCCTATTTGAACCAACACGGCGTCAACGGTATCGACGATTTCGGTGAAGGCAATCTTTCCGGAGAGAAACGCCGCGACAGCCTCCTCATTTGCAGCATTGAATGCGGCAGGAGCGCCACCACCAACCTCGCCACATCTGCGGGCTAACTCGATCGCAGGAAAACGGAGTGAATCTATAGGTGCGAAATCCCAACTCTGAGGCGCTCGCCAATCTACTGCGGTGATCGCACCGCGGACCCGCTCCGGCCAATTAAGCGCAAGCGAAATAGGCAAGACCATGTCCGGTGGGCTCGCCTGGGCAATCACGGAGCCGTCGATGAATTCGACCATGGAATGTATTATCGATTGCGGATGGATGACAGCATCGATCTTCGAATATGGGATATCAAAGAGAAAATGCGCCTCGATAATCTCAAGGCCTTTATTCACCAAGGTCGCAGAGTTGATCGTAACTACCGGGCCCATGTTCCATGTTGGGTGGTTGAGCGCTTGGTCGACTGTGACATCCGAGAGATCCATGCGCGATCGAAAAGGTCCCCCACTTGCCGTGAGGATTACTCGCGCAATTTCCGAGCGACTGCCACTGCGCATTGCTTGGGCGAGCGCCGAATGTTCGGAGTCCACTGCAATCAATTGTCCGGGTTGGGCAGCGGCAACAACCAGCGGGCCGCCTGCAACGAGTGATTCCTTGTTTGCCAGCGCGAGTTTGTTACCGACACGAAGTGCGGCAAGCGAAGGGCGCAACCCAATCGAACCCGTCATGGCATTGAGCGTCACATCAGCTGGAAGCGCAGCAACCTGCTCCGCGCCATCTTCGGAGACGATGATTTCGACACCAGGAAGGGCGTCTTGAAGAACTTTTCGATCTGCTTTTGCCACACCAACCAGACCAACATTGAAGCGGCGAACTTGTTCGATGAGCAGAGGAATATTTCCTCCTCCAGCAGCGAGCGCTGTGACGGTAAATCGCTCAGGGTTTCGGCCGATGAGTTCGAGAGCCTGGGTGCCAATTGAGCCGGTGGAGCCCAAGATGACTACCGAGCGCGGGTGGGCGACCATAGGAGAATCTTCCCAGTTGGCGAGGGAATTATCACCTTAGGATGATTCCATGGGTGGTCGTGACTTGATCTTGGGGCTGGATGTTGGGACCTCCTCGCTCAAGGGCATCTTCATCACATCCACCGGTGAACTACTCGATAAATATGAAGTTCCCCTGGCTCTGCACCGTGACGGCAACATTGTTGAACAAGATGCTGCGAATTACAGTGCAGCTCTGGCTGCATTCACTGCACGCGACGCATCTGGAGAGCGCCTACTGGCAAGAGTGAAAGCGATTGGTTTATCCGGACACACGCCATCACTTGTCGGAATCGATGAAAAGGGATTGCCAACTTTTCCCGTGATGATTTGGCAGGACAATCGCGCCGAGCAGGAGGCAGGAGAGTTAGAGCACCGTTTTGGCGATCCGCGACCAATCGTCGGCACATCACTGCCATGGTCGGCATCGACTACTGCGGCGAAAGCGTTTTGGATCGCGCGCCATCACCCAGAGCGCGCGACTCAGACGCGCTGGCTACTGCAACCAAAGGACTTCCTGGGTTTCTTGCTCACTGGTGCGCCCTATTCAGATCCTTGGTCGACCAAAGGACTCTGCAATGTTCGGAGCAAATTGGCAGTCACTGAGTTGTTAGATTTCATCGGATGGCCGAGTCAGGTGGTTCCCGAACTGCTCGATGGGTTTGCAACTCGGGGCATGACCACATCAGAGTGTGCAGAAACTTTTGGCATCCCGCGTGGTATCCCGGTGAGTGTTGGTTGGTCTGATGCGATGTGCGGCATGCTCGCACTAGGTGCATTCGCAGCACCGACTTCTTTCATCATCACAGGAACTTCAGCAATCGTTGGCACCTCTAGTTCGCAAGAACCCAACCATGACCAACCGCTTTACCTGATTCCGTCAGGAAGTGCTCCCTATCCAGTCACCTTTGGCCCGACACAGATGAGTGGTGGATCGATCTCGTGGGCGGCGCAACTCTTCGGAATAGATGAGAATGAATTGATTGCTCGTGGCGAATCAGATGAGAGCAGCCATGTACCCATCTATTTACCGTATATCGCCGGTGAGCGGGCACCGTTATGGCGTAATGATATTCGCGGCAGTTTCTCCGATCTCTCCGTTGAACATGGTGCGAGCGCAGTTGCTCGTGCGACCATGGAAGGAATCTGCTTTGCCGAGCGGCAAGTCCTGGAGTTAAGTCAGAAGCTTTCAGGCGCACCAGTCACCGAGGTTGTACTAAGTGGAAAGACTGGCAATGATCCTCGCTGGCTGAAAACGCGCTTGCGCACGATGGGGCAACCGCTTCGCGTTGTCGACGATCATGAGATCACCTGTCGTGGCTCTGCGATCCTTGCAGATGCGATGCTAACTGGCGATATCGCTGCGAGCACGCGAGCGCTTTCGACCACTGGAGAATTGCACCAACCTACTCCTCAAGAGATCGAGTATGGAGAGCGAAATTTCGCACGGTTCCTCGATGCACAAAAAACGCTACTGAGCCGCGAAAACGGATAGTTAGCAAGCGTTGCGATAGTTGAGTACCCTGTAGGTATGGCTCGCGCACAGTTACCTCAACAACGAATCGTCAAGACCGAGATCCCTGGACCCAAGTCACAGGAACTGCTCGCGCGCAGAAGTGCAGCAGTCACTGCCGCGCTTGGCATGGCTATTCCGGTCTTCGTGAAAGAGGCTGGAGGCGGAGTCATCATCGATGTCGATGGCAACTCAATCATCGATATGGGTGCCGGAATCGCGGTAGTGAATGTTGGTAATTCCGCAGATCGAGTAATTGATCGAGTAGTCGAGCAGGTGCACGCATTCACACATACCTGCTTCATGGTTGCGCCCTACCAAGGGTATGTAGAGGTGTGCGAGGCGCTCAATCGCCTAACTCCTGGTAGCCATAAGAAGAAGTCGGCGCTCTTTAACTCTGGAGCCGAAGCTGTTGAAAATGCCATCAAGGTGGCACGAGTCTTCACCAAGCGAAGCGCAGTCATCGTCTTTGAGCATGGTTATCACGGCCGCACTAATCTCACGATGGGCATGACTGCAAAAAATATGCCGTACAAAGAAGGTTTCGGTCCATTCGCTCCGGAGATCTATCGGATGCCAATGGCCTATCCATTCCGTTGGCTTGGCGATGCCAAGAAATGTGCAGAAGAGGCATTGGAACTAATCACACATAAGATTGAAAAAGAGATTGGCCTCCAGAATGTGGCTGCGATTGTCATTGAACCGATTCAAGGTGAAGGTGGATTTATCGTGCCACCGAAAGGTTTCCTTCCGGGTCTAGCCGCCTTCGCCAAGGAGATTGGAGCCCTCTTTGTTGCCGACGAAGTGCAGACCGGTTTTGCGCGAACTGGAGAGATGTTCGGCTGTGATGATGAAGGGATAATCCCTGACCTGATCACCACAGCAAAAGGAATCGCAGGTGGGTTGCCACTTGCCGGACTCACCGGGCGCGCCGAAGTGATGGATAGTGTGCATCTCAGTGGCCTCGGCGGGACTTTTGGCGGTTCTCCTATTTCTTGCGCTGCAGCACTGGGCGCGATAGAAACCATCGAAGGTGAAAATCTCGTTCAGCGCGCTCGAGATATCGGCGCGATCATGGTCACAGAATTACAGGCGATGGCAGCTAAATATCCTGTGATTGGTGAGGTGCGAGGGCGCGGGGCGATGCAGGCAATTGAATTAGTAGTGCCAGGCAGCACCGAACCAAACTCAGCGGCGATGCAAGCGGTGGTCAAGTACTGCCAGAGCAAGGGAGTCTTACTTCTCACTGCTGGCACCTATAGCAATGTCATTCGATTCCTGCCCCCGCTGGTGATGCCAGAACATCTTCTCCGCGAGGCGCTCTCCATCCTCGATGAGGCGTTAGCAACTTTGTAGTGGAGTGTGCCCTCTGGGCTCTTCAGCGACCAAAGGTGTGGTCGAGCTTCCCAGCAATAGGAAGGTTCACTTGGAAGCAGAAGCCTCCAAATTCATCTTTCTCTGGGTTGAAAGCAAAATTCGGGCTCCGATAATCCTGGACCGAAGTGATGAACATCGTCTTCAAATCATTACCGCCAAATGAGGCGCAAGTGGTGAGCGCTGTGGGTGCATGGACGGTATTGAGCACCTCACCACTCGGGCTGTAATTGATCACTTGTCCACTACCGTAGAACGCAACCCAAATGTTGCCCTCGCTATCTGTGCACATTCCATCGGGAAGCCCCACGATATCTTTGGTATCAATAGGTGAGAGTTCTTTGATGATTTCGCAGCTCTCGGGATTGAATTCATATCGCGAAATTTCGCGAGCGGCAGAATCGATGTAGTACATCACTCGACCATCGAGCGACCAATCGACGCCATTGGCTATCTGGATTCCCTTTCGATGGACGCTTCTTTGGAAGTCGCTACCAATCTTGAATAACTCTCCCGTAGCGCTATCTGGCACCTTCTCCGCCCCACCAACCCAAAGATTGCCGCGCGCATCGATATTTCCATCGTTGGTCCGGACTACCTCGAGATCCAGCTCGAGTGGAATTACCCGCTTAACTTCCAGTCGCTCATCTGTGAGGGCAAGTCGATCTCCAAGAGCCACGATGTATCCACCTGCAGACTCTTTCCCGATATATGTCACCATGGAGGGAAAAGGGAAATCCTCGATGGATTGATCGTGAGGGTCGAAGAACTTTACGATTCCATCGAAAACATCAATCCATACAAAGATACCTCGCCGCTCATCCCAGAGAGTTCCCTCGCCGAGGTCGCTTCGAGTACCTGGAATAGGTTCCGCAAAATACTTAGCCATCTCTCTCCTAGTGCCACTCATTTGTGGGAAAAAAGAGCGCCGATTTGAGCATGACATTTCGTGGCAGATTTACTTGCAGCAGAACTAATTCTGCGACATCTGCTGGACTCATGAGCTTGCCTCGACTTTCGGTGCCAGCGCGATTGACATCTTTATTCAAGCTATCCCAGAACGGTGTATCCACTCCCCCAGGACATAAGGTGGAGACTCGAATTCCCTTCGAAATTACCTCTTGCGCAAAACTATCCATGAAACCAAGTACCGCCCACTTGGTTGCACAGTATCCCGACCATTCTGGATATCCCTTGGTGCCACCAGCGGAGACAATCGCGATGACATCGCCATGGCCTTGCCTTTCCATGATTGGCAAAACTGCTTTTACTATCTGTGCGGTACCGAGATAATTAATGTTCATCATCTCTGCCCAATCTTTCGGATCTGCCTCGGAGACTGTTCCGATCACACCCACTCCCGCATTTGGAATAAGAATGTCAATTGAACCTAACTCTGCCTCTGCCTCTTTTGCGATGCGTTGACAATCACTCCACGAGGAGACATCACCGATAATTGTTATTGGCTTGACCCCACTGCATCTCTGGATCTCAACAGACGCACTCGTGAGTTTCTGATGGTTGCGACCGACGATGGCCGTCTGAATCCCCTCTGAAGCAAGGCGAATTGCCACGCCAAGCCCGATGCCTTGTGATGCGCCAGTAACCAAGGCCGTTCGCTCGGTTAATCGTTCAGCGGCCATGGAGCGCTCCTATGAGTTTGTGCTCACCGCTAGCTAGCTAGCTCTCGCTTTAACTATCGGTCGAGCAGATTCTGAGTTGGCGAATATGGCACGCCGCTCCTGCGCTTGGCAATAGCGCTCAACGCCTCGAGGACAACGCGATTTGCGAGAATCGCGGTGATATCGGCGGAATCAAATGGCGGCGCGACCTCTACGACATCAATACCTACGATCGGAAGTTCCAAGCAGATTCGGCGAATTGCTTCCAGCAACTCCCTACTGGTCATTCCACCTGGTTCTGGTGTGCCTGTTCCAGGAGCCATTCCAGGATCGACCACATCAATATCGACCGAGAGGAAGACGCCATCGCATTGATCAGTCAGGATGGCAAAGGACTCATCGAGAACTGCAGTCAAACCGCGATGGTGTATCTCGGTCATCTCATAGGAGCGCATGCCTTGATCGCGCATCCAATCCAAGGTCTCACCATCTGGCCAATATCCGCGGAGTCCAAGTTGGAGGAAACGATCACCCCGCACGAATCCGGCATCAATGAGTCGACGCATCGGGGTGCCATGACCAACCAACGCTCCCATTTGCAGATCGGCAGTGTCTGCGTGGGCATCGAAATGGATCATCGAAATCTTTCCCTTGCCACGATGGCTAGCAATGCCCGCAACATCGGCGGAAGCGATCGAATGATCTCCGCCCAAAACAACGGCTATTGCCCCGGCGCGTGAGATCTTTTCGGTCGCATCGTGGAGCACTGCAAGGGCATCTTCGAGGTTTCCTGGTGGCATCAGCAGATCGCCCGCATCGGCAATCTTCAATTCTTGGAGCGCATCTACCCGAAGTGCAAGGTGTGGGCGCTGGCCATCATGTGAGAGGTAATCGCCCATTCGAATTGCTTGTGGACCAAACTTTGCTCCGGATCGATACGAAGTGCCGCTATCGATTGGCGCACCGACAATGACGACATCTAATCCTGCATAACTCGTAGGGTCTGCTAGATCACAACGGGGAATCCCCAGAAATGTGAAATCAGGTCCATAGAGATTCCCATGATTGGCCATGGCTTAAGAGTACTTAGGAATCAAAGCCTAAGCCAAGGCGATCAAGCATCCGTAGCCAAAGGTTTCTCTTGCCACCATTCTCATCGGCCCGGTTGATCGACCAACGCGTGATTTGGATGAAGAAAAACCGAAATGGCTCAGGGGGGAACGGCAACGGTCGCTTCTTCACCATACTCAGTCGCGTTCGTTCATTATCTTCGCCATCAAGTAAATCGAGCATCACCTGCGCACCAAATCGGGTAGCAGCTACACCAAGTCCGGTATATCCCAACACGCTCACCACGCGCTTATCTTTGGAAAGATTCCAGAATGGGGAGAATCGAGTGCAGGTATCGATTGCACCGCCCCAGGCGTGGGTGAATTTAATTCCCTCAAGTTGAGGGAAAGTCTTGAGAAAGTGGTCGACCAATTTCACATAGGTCTCTGGTCGAAATTCGTATTCACGGGCAACGCGTCCTCGGAAATTATAAATTGCATCCCAACCACCCCAGACGATGCAATTATCATCGGTCAGTCGGTAGTAATGGAACTGATGTCCAGAGTCGGAGATCCCTTCGCGTTCGCCCCAGCCGATACTCTTCATTTGTTCCGCAGTGAGCGGTTCGGTAACTATCTGGTAGTCGTAGACGGGAACCACATATTTCTTGAGGTTTTTTTGTAGCGTAGGAAAAACATTGGTAGCTAATGCAACCTTCTCTGCTTTGGCAAATCCATAAGCGGTATGCAAGATGACCCCATCATCAAGATTCTCAAGCCATTGCACTTGCGAGTTCTCATAAATCTCGACCCCAAGCGCAAGGCACGCCTTTTCAATACCCCAGACCAATCGAGCTGGATCCACCAGAGCAGTACCATCATGGTCGAAGAGTCCACCCTCGTAAATCGGCGAATGTACTCTCGCTTGAATTGCGTCTTTATCGAGAAATTCGACAACATCACCTATCCGATTGCGCTCTTCGGCCTCTTCGCGCATACCTTCGAGTTGCCACGGTTCGATAGCGACGCGCAATTCTCCAGTCCATTCCCAATTACATTGGATGTTGAACTTCTTAATAGTCTCCTCGATAGCCTCAAGGTTCTCGCGACCAAGGCGAGAGATGATCCCCATCTCATCAGGAAATCTCCGCTTGCCATTTGTCCAACCATGCGTGAGCGAATAATTGCAGAATCCACCATTGCGCCCCGATGCACCAGCGCCAGTCTCGCGCATTTCGATAATCACAACCCGCCAATCGGGATGTTTCTCTTTCGCTAAGAGCGCTGTCCATAGTCCGGTATAGCCAGCGCCGACGATGGCAAGGTCGACTTCTATCTCTCCGACCAGAGCAGAATGCGCACTGGGTTCGAGTGGGTCAGCATCAAGCCAATAGAGATCTGGTTGTGCATCTTTGAGGTGGCGAACGATTCGTGGGTCGATGGTGGCCATCGAAATATCCGG
>CAZPIJ010000032.1:0-14467 GCA_964586805.1 uncultured Bifidobacterium sp.
CCCCGCCCGTAACATTGATCGATAATCTTCTGGGAATTATCGGAACTAAAAGAGCCGATTCGGTGCGCTTGGCTCGAGACTGTAACCACGCGCGCACCTTCGATGAGCGCATCGAAGATCCTCCCAGCGAAAGCGAAATGTCCTAGGTGATTTGTTCCCATCTGTAATTCGAAACCATCGTCGGTATGGCGTAGTGGTGTTGCCATGACTCCTGCATTGAGCACCAAAATGTCGATTGGGGTCGTGATCTCCGCTGCAGCCGTGGAGATGCTCTTTAAGCTCGAAAGATCCAGAGGTAAAAGGATGATATTTCCTGATGTGCCAACTTCCAGCTGAGGGATAAGCAGTGAGCTCTTGGCGATATTGCGCACCGCCATCGTGACCTTGGCACCGGCTGCAACGCAGGCGCGAGCAGTTTCTAGCCCAAGCCCGCTACTTGCTCCTGTGACCACGACATGTTTGCCCACCAGAGAATCTGCTGGCTCGATTCTGCGCCAGCCCTTTGGTAGTTGAAAATTATTCAAACCCGACGGGGCCGAAGAGGCCGAAGAGGCTGACACCATGTGGAGCTGAGGGGACTTGAACCCCTGACCCCCTGCATGCCATGCAGGTGCGCTACCAGCTGCGCCACAGCCCCGAAACACGAGAACTCTAGCGCAATCTTAACTTCTTGCTATTGGGAGGATTCCTGACCGAGTATCGGCTCCGGCAAGACTCCTGAGTTATGTTCAATCAAGCGCCATCGCGCATTCCGTTCTTCGACGATTGACCACGATGCATTTGCCAACCCTCCGATTGCCACCCAATCCTCGATTGCTAGACCAAGTAGCGCACCTATTGCCCCGCGGGCGGCACCGCCATGGGTCACCACAAGGAGAGTTTGACCAGATGCACATGAGGCGAGCCCCTTATCAATGGCGTTCATCATGCGCTTGACGACTTCGCTCCGTCGTTCACCATCGCCACCGGCTGGAATGTCATCACCTGCAAACCAACGAGTGAGTTGCTGACCATCGGTGGCTTCAATATCTGGTCCAGTACGCCCTTCCCAACTACCACAGTGGGTCTCACGCAATTGTGGATCAGCGATGACTGTTAACTTCTTCACATCGGCTACCGCGGCAGCAGTATCAAAGGCTCGCTGCAAGTCGCTGGAGATGATGTGGTCGATATCTTGAGTGCCAAGAATCGATGCTGCGCGGGCAACCTGAGCTCGACCCATGGCATTTAGTGGAATATCGGTATGACCTTGGAATCTGTTCTCAACATTCCAATCTGTCTGTCCATGACGCATGATAATCAATCTTTTATTCATGATTCATCACTCTACATTCACGACTTACTCTTGATTGAAAGGTCGATCTTTGGACAATCGCTCCACAATTTCTCTAGAGCGTAATAGCTGCGGACCTCTGGATGTTGAATGTGCACGATGACATCACCATAGTCGAGCAGAATCCACTGCGATGAACCACCAGTGCCCTCGCGATGGATTGGCTTTTCGCCCACTTTGTTCAATTGCATTTGAATCTCTGTTGAGATGGCCTCAAGTTGTGGATCATTGGCGCCAGTGACGATCAGGAAGACATCGGCGAGTATTCCTTGATTCGAGAGATCCAAGGCAACAATATCTTTAGCGAGTTTTTCCTCTGCAGCAGCAACCGCACGCTGAGTGAGTTCGATAGTTTGGGGTTTAAGCGCCATAAATCCGCCGAACATCCTCGATGATATCTGCTGCGACAAACTTGCTGAGGTCCGCACCCGTTCGAGCAGCCTGACGAATCTCGGTTGAGGAGATAGAAAACATCTCGGACTCGATTATCCGCACATGTGCACCAGGAACCTTCTTCAGTTCAACTCCCGGGCGAATTGCAACGACCATATTGATTAATCGGATCAACTCTTCGTGCTCCCGCCAGGTTGTAATTCCGTTGAACGCGTCACTTCCTAAAAGCAGGACGAACTCTTCTGCCGGTTGTTCGGCAATAAATTCTCGTACTGAATCAATCGTGTAGGTCGGACCACTTCGTTCGATTTCTCGCATCGATATTTCAAAGTGACTATTGCCTACTATCGACTGAGAAACTAGTCGAGCTCGTTCAAGGGGCGAGCCAACCAAAGTTGCTCCTTTTTGCCATGGCGCACCTGCGGGGATGAAGATAACTTTCTTAACGATCTTTTCGGCTATGACCTCTGCTGCAAGATGAAGATGTCCTCTGTGGATGGGGTCGAAAGTGCCACCGAAGAGAGCTATGGGAAGCGCGTGGGAATCAACAACGGGTGGAATTAGTGATCCTTATCGATGCGCATCGCTAGATAGAGCAAGAAACTAAGTATGGCGAAGGAGATCAGACCAAAGAAGAGAGGCGGGGCCGGAAGTTCGCGCCCTTCGGAGAGAATCAACATGCTCGTATCCTAATCCATAACCGCTAAAAGTTTCACAAAAGCGGGTTCATCCAACACAGGTACGCCAAGTTCGATGGCCTTGTCATACTTCGAACCAGGGTTTTCCCCCACTATTACGAAGCTGGTCTTTTTCGATACTGAACTTGTGGATTTACCCCCGCGACTTCGAATGGCCTCCTCGGCTTGCTCTCGAGTGAAGCCAGTGAGAGTGCCAGTCAATACGAAACTCATACCCGCGAAAGATTGATTCGTTTCTTCGATCTGCTCGACCATGACCACACCAGCTTGCTGCCACGATTCGATAATCTCTTGATGCCACTTGACCTCATGCCACTCGATGATTGCTTGTGCAATCGTCGTTCCCACCCCATCGACTGCAGCAAGCTCTTCGGCGGTCGCGTTCATGATTGCAGGAATACTGCCAAAAGCGCGGACAAGTGACTGCGCAGCCGTAGGACCAACATGGCGGATTGAGAGCGCGACAAGTACGCGCCACAATGGACGGGTTTTTGCCCCTTCGATTCCCTCAATAAATCGAAGAGCGATAGCGCTGATGCTGCCATCCTTCTTCGTAAAGAACGGAGATCGATGAAGGTCTTCCAGGGTGAGTGCGAACAGGTCTCGCTCATCTCGCACGATGCCATCTTCCAGAAGTGCCTGAGCTGCCTCGCTCCCAAGTACATCGATATCTAGCGCTGCTCTTGAACCAATATAGAAGAGTCGCTCGCGCAACTGAGCCGGACAATTTTGTTGGTTAGGGCATCGGATATCGACATCACCAGCACTCAATGCTCGTAAGGTCGAACCACACTCAGGGCATTTCGTTGGCATGACGAAGGCTTGTTCATCACCGGTGCGCTTGGATTTAACTGGACCGAGAACTTCAGGGATCACATCTCCGGCTTTTCTGATGAGAACATAATCGCCAATTAAAATTCCCTTTCGTTCAACCTCCTCTTGATTATGCAGCGTCGCGTTGGTGACAGTAGAGCCGGCCACTTTCACTGGCTCCATATGTGCAAATGGTGTAATCCGACCAGTACGACCGACGCTTACTTTGATATCAAGCAATTTCGTGACGACCTCTTCGGGTGGAAATTTATATGCAATTGCCCATCTTGGCGCTCGGGAAGTTGCTCCAAGCTTCTCCTGCATTTGGAATTGATCGACCTTAATCACTACACCATCAATCTCGTGTTCCAAAGTGTGCCGAGCAGTTTCAAATCGCTCGATATATTTCTGGACATCTTCTATGTTTGCAAAAGTCTCGACTTGAGCACTTACTGGGAGTCCCCACTCCGCAAGGGCTTGGTAAACCTGGGATTGAGAGGAGAAAGTCGCTCCTTCGATTGCACCAACTCCATGCACAAGTAACCGTAACGGCCTAGCGGCAGTCACCTTCGGGTCCTTCTGACGAAGCGAGCCTGCAGCGGCATTCCGTGGATTTGCGAATGGTGCTTTACCGCTCTCGACTACCGATGCATTCAACTCGTTGAATTGCTCGATTGGAAAATAGACCTCACCGCGAATCTCAATAGTTTTCGGAGGGCGATTTCCCTTGAGTTGATGGGGAACGCCCAGGATGGTTTTCACATTGAGAGTGACATCCTCGCCAGTCTTGCCATTGCCACGGGTGAGCGCCTTGGTCAACTTACCGTTTTCGTAGAGAATATTGATTGCTAAACCATCGATCTTCAATTCGCACAACCATGTTGGATTCGACACTTCTTTCAACACGCGTTCGGTCCAAGCTCGAAATTCAGCAACATCGAAGACATTATCTAAGCTCATCATCGCTTTAAGGTGATCGCTTTGGTCGAAGGTGGTCTCAAGTCCGCCGCCGACTTCAAGCGTTGGTGAGTGCGGATCGCGTAACTGCGGGTGCGCCTCTTCGAGCTCGATCAACTCTCGCCATAACTTGTCGAACTCCGAGTCGGAGATTATTGGCTTATCTAATACATAGTAATAAAACTGGTGCTCACGAATCTGCTCGGCAAGAGTTGCCATCCGCAGTCGAATATCACTCACTATCTTGTCCAGTCGATAGTTGCAGATCCGACCGCGCGATCACCCTCATAGATGACCAGAGCCTGTCCAGGCGCCAGACCAAAGAGTGGCTGATCAAGAACGGCCGAAAGGCGCTGGCCATCCCATCGATAGTGACAAGGCAACGGTGCGCCGTGTGCGCGGACCTGAGCCAAACCACGATGTTCGCCTATTGGCGAGATTGGTCCACACCATTTCACATCGACGCCAGAGATCTCACTTATCGCCAGATCTTCACGCGAGCCAACAACAACTCGATTGTTGATGGGTTCTACCCGAAGTACATAGCGAGCACGGCCATCGTCTGCTGGAATCGTCAACCCAAGACCTCGTCGCTGTCCGACCGTATATGTGTAGGCGCCTTGGTGCGCCCCAAGAACCGCTCCGGCCTCATCGACGATCTCGCCTTCGCTACTTCCTAATCTTTCTCGGAGCCAACCAGCATTATCACCAGAGGGCACGAAACAAATGTCATGGCTATCTGGTTTCTGCGCCAAGGCAAATCCACGCTCCTGTGCCTCTGCCCGCACTTGGGTTTTGACAGTATCTCCTAACGGAAAAATCGCTCCTGATAATTGATCCTGCGTAAGAACGGCAAGCACATAAGACTGATCCTTGCCTTCATCGTCTGCGCGATAGAGCAATGGACCATCGGCACTATCGACCTTCCTTGCATAGTGTCCAGTTGCCACCGCGTCACCCCCCACGGCTCGAGCCCGCTTGAGCACCGCTTCGAATTTGGTTTTCTCGTTACATCGCAACCACGGATTAGGGGTCTTCCCGGCGGAGTATTCAGTGAGGAAATTCTGCACTACGGCATCATGAAACTCTTCTGCCATATCCCAGATGTAAAACGGTATTCCGATGATATCGGCGGCGCGGCGAGCATCGTGTGAATCCTCGATGGTGCAGCAACCACGAGCACCGGATCGATACTTCTGTGGATTAGCAGAGAGAGCCAGGTGCACGCCGATTACCTCATGACCAGCCTCTGCTACGCGCGCTGCGGCAACCGCAGAGTCGACTCCGCCAGACATAGCAGCGATAACTTTCACTTCACACCTGCTGCGCGAGCTCGAGATACGACCTCGCCAATCACAGCGATTGCTCGCTCCACTTCAGCTTTGCCAGTTGTTGGTCCAATCGAGAATCGAATCGAGGAACGAGCAACTTTCGGAGCAAGCCCCATGGCAAGAAGTACATGACTTGGTTGCGCAATGCCCGCACTGCATGCAGAGCCAGTAGAGCACTGGACTCCTTGAGCATCCAAAAGAAGTAAGAGTGCATCACCTTCAGCTCCTGCGAAGGTGAAATGTGCGATTCCAGGCAAAGTGCTCGCTCCGCCGTTGAGTCGAACATCAGGGACTACCGCCATAATTCCCGCAATCAGCAGCTCGCGAAGTTCGCGCACTCGAGCGCTATTCTCATGTAGGCGTACCTGAGCTAACTCGGCTGCAGTCGCAAAGGCTGCTATTGCAGGAGTGTGCAGTGTGCCGCTTCGAACCTCTCGCTCTTGTCCACCGCCATGCAGAATCGGAGTGAGCTCTAAGTTCTTCTTCGCGACAAGGGCTGCCACACCAAGTGGACCACCAATCTTATGTGCGCTAACAGTCATTGCATCAACTCCGAGCTTTCCGAAATCGATGGGAACCTTCCCGAAACTTTGCACTGCGTCGGTGTGAGTGGGAATCTGATATTCGCGAGCGATTGCCGCAATCTCTGCCACGGGCTGTAGCGCACCAACCTCGTTATTCGAATGCATCACGGTAGCAAAGGAAATTGTTGCTGCATGGTCGCTAAAAATTTGAGCGATACTCTCGAGCTTAGTGACGCCATCACCATCCACTTCAGCTAGGCGAAGAGTGGCATTATGTTCTCGCTCCAACCACTCCAACGGATCTAAAATCGCATGATGCTCTATAGGCGAAGAACAGATCGAATCTCGAACTTTGCCCTGCTTCAATCCCTGCCAATACATTCCCTTGACGGCAAGATTGTTTGCCTCAGTTCCTGAAGCGGTGAAGATGATTTCTTGTGGTTTTGCGCCAACAGCGGCAGCCAACTTCTCGCGCGATTCTTCGACCACTTTCCGGGCCCGGCGACCTGCACCATGCAGACTCGATGCATTTCCGACAGTTGCCGCTTCGCGAGACAGCACCTCTAGCGCCTCTGGCAACATCGCAGTGGTTGCTGCGTTATCCAGATATGCCACGGGTACCTCGACTCGATTCACCCTCTAATTCTAGGGTGCCTGGCAAAATCAGCCTTTTCGCGCCTTTATTCCCGCAGCGGCTTGTGGTGCTACCGCGAAAAGGTCGCCCACGACTCCGAAGTCTGCAATATCAAAGATTGGCGCTTCGGGATCCTTGTTGACGACAACAATCGTCTTGCTGGTCTGCATTCCAGCGCGGTGTTGGATTGCTCCTGAAATTCCGCATGCAATGTACAACTGCGGGCTGACTGTCTTTCCGGTCTGACCCACTTGATGTGAGTGCGGATACCAACCGGCATCAGTGGCAGCCCGTGATGCGCCTACTGCTGCACCCAAGACATCTGCCAATTCTTCTATCGGTGCAAAGTTTCCATCGGTACCGCGACCACCAGAGACGATGATGTTTGCTTCGGATAGCTCAGGGCGCGCCCCGCGCGCAGCTGGTTGGCGAGCAGTGATCTTTGCAGAAATCGCTACTTCCACTCCAACTTTATCGACGGTAGCAGTGGTTGGCGCTTGAACTGCCTCGATTGAGTTAGGACGGATCGTGACAATCGCACAACCTTTGCTCACTCGCGAATGGACTACGGTCGAACCGCCAAAAATTGATTGCGTTGCAATCAGTTCTGGTGAGAGTCCGATTGCATCGGTGATAATCCCTGATTCCATTCGGACGGCAAGGCGTCCTGCAATTTCTTTGCCTCGAGCGGTAGAAGCGAGCAAAATCGCCTGAGGGCCTTTCGAAGTAGCAAAATCAGCAAGTGCTCGTGCAATCGCCGAACTTGGGTGATCATTTATTGTTTGAGATTCCAACAGAGTGATTGCTTTTGCGCCATAGGCGCTCAAGGTCTCAGTTGCTCCTTCGAGATCAGCTGCGGTTCCCGCGATGACTGCATGTGCATCCCCGATTGAACGAGCCAATGTCAATAATTCGGAGGCCGTCTTGGCAACGACGCCATTGGTATGGTCAATGAATACGATTATCGTGCTCATTAGATCAACCTCTTCTCGGCAAGAAATTCGACAAGGGCTCCGCCACCGCTGCCATCGTCAGTGATCTTCACACCTGCGCCTCGAGCCGGTGCCAGCGCAAAATCGTTAACCGCACTCCACGCGCCGCTACTTCCGACTTCGGCGGGAGATAAACCAAGTTCAGCAAGGTCAAGTTCGGTAATGGGCTTCTTCTTTGCCGCCATGATTCCCTTGAACGAGGGATATCTCGGCTCGTTAATTTTTTCGATTACCGTAACAATCGCAGGTAACGAAGCTTCCATTGATTCGACACCTTCGTCGGTCATCCGCTTGGTCTTGACGATCTTGTTATCGAGGTCGATAGCCACTTCGCCAGCAAATGAAAGATGAGGCAGGTCGAGGCGTTCAGAGAGCATTGCCGGCACGACGCTCATGCGCGCATCAGTGGATTCTGTTCCAGTAAGAATCAAATCTGGACTCTCGCGCTTAATTGCTTCAGCAAGCACTCTCGATGTTGTCAACGCATCTGAACCAGCCAATGCATCATCTTTGACTAGTAGCGCGTTATCCGCGCCCATGGATAATCCTTTTCGGAGCGCTTCTTGTGCGCGCTCTGGGCCCATAGAGAGCAATGTGATGGTGTGACCTGTTTCGGCGCCACCGTGTGCTTCGACAATCTTGAGCGCTTCTTCAACGGCATACTCGTCGAGATCGTTAAGAACTGCATCAGCGCTCGCACGATCGAGCACCTTCTCTGGCGAGAGTTTTTTCTCAGCCCACGAATCAGGAACTTGTTTGATGCACACTAAGATCTTCACAGCCCAGTATGTTACCCAGCAGTAACTGAAAAAACCTGACGAATTACTGTTTAGTAACCGAACTCACCCTCTACTCTGAAGGAATGCTCGCTCTCGTTGCCCCTGGCCAAGGGGCGCAGGTGCCTGGCTTTCTCACACCATGGCTCGAACTTCCCAGAGCGCGTCCGCTACTTTCATGGTGGAGCGCGGTCGCTGGCATAGACCTCTTACAACTGGGCACGGAAGCTGATACCGAAGAAATTAGAGATACCGCCAATGCGCAGCCACTCTTAGTTGCCGCCGGATTGCTCGGGGCGCTCTCGCTCTTCCCGCACCCATCGGATGCTTTTGGAAAGGTTGGAGTGGTGGCGGGGCATTCAGTTGGAGAATTCACCGCTGCCGCCGGAGCGCGCGCAATCACTGCTGAGTCGGCAATGGTTCTTGTCCGCGAGCGAGGTCGCGCGATGGCTTTGGCATCGGCGCGAGCGGCAACCGGGATGTCTGCGATATTGGGCGGCGAGCGCGAGAGCGTGCTTGCAGCAATCAAGGCGCACCATCTGGTCGCTGCAAATGAGAATGGCGCCGGACAGATAGTCGCCGCAGGGCTTCTGGCCAACTTGCAGGCTCTAGAAGGCGCTCCACCCGAAGGTGCGCGGGTCCGAGCGCTTTCAGTAGCTGGTGCATTTCATACCTCTTATATGGAGAGCGCCCGAGTGCACCTTGCTGCACTGGCTCCCTCGGTCAGCGTGCGCGATCCTCGTGCGAAGGTGCTCTCTAATGCAGATGGTGCTGTGGTCCATTCCGGTCGCGAACTCCTTGAGCGAATGGTCACTCAGATTTCTGCCCCTGTGCGATGGGATTTATGTATGAAGAGTTTTGGCGAGCTTGGGGTCACGGCAGTGATCGAAGTGCCGCCAGCGGGAACTTTGGTCGGTCTGATCAAGCGCGCACTTCCTGGAGTCGAGACACTTGCACTAAAAACCCCTGAAGATATTCCGGCGGCGATGGACATCATCGCGCGCCATGGTTTTCCCAGTGAACTGAGTGATCAACCAACTTGGCGGATGATTGTCTCGCCGTTCTCGGGAAACTTCACACACCATGGAGTCGAAGTGGGTGAGGAAGTTGCTGCGGGAAGAGTGATTGGCACGATAGCCAATCGTCGAGAGAGCATTGAACTCACTGCAGATCACGATGGCACACTGATCGAATTCATGGTCGAAGATGGAGATCCAGTTGCACCTGGGCAACCAATCGCTCGACTCCATCCACTTGGGCAAGGAGCGCACTAATGACCGCGATAAGAGATCGCGCCGTCTCGCGACACTCTCGAATCATGAGCGTAGGCGTCTACCGTCCTCAACGCGAAGTTCCCAATAGCGAGATCATCGAGGCGATCGACTCCAGCGATGAGTGGATAAAGGAGCGCAGCGGTATCCATTCACGAAGGTTTGCTGGGGATGACGAGAGCGTCATCAGTATGTCTGTTGCCGCAGCGCGCAGCGCATTAGAGCGCGCCGGTCTCTCAGCTGACCAACTGGGCGCCGTGATATGTGCGACGGTGACTTATCCCTTCCAAACTCCCAGCGCCGCAACAGATATCGCGCTCCAGCTAGGAGCGCCCTCTGTGCCGGCTTTCGACATCTCGGCTGCATGCGCGGGATTCTGTTATGGAGTGGGATTGGCAAGTGACATGGTCCGTTCCTCCAGCGCCGACTATGTCTTATTAATAGGTGTAGAGAAACTCTCAGATTTCACCGACCCCACCGATCGTGGTACCGCATTCATCTTCGCCGATGGCGCGGGCGCAGTCATCATTGGCCCTGCCGATCACCCAGGTATCGGACCAACGATCTGGGGTTCCGATGCCACCGCGCGCGAAGCAATCACGATGTCGCCATCGTGGGTAGAACTTCGTGATCCCGATTCCCTTGGTTGGCCGGACATCAAGATGCAGGGGCAAGCTGTCTTTCGATGGGCGGTTTATCAAATGGCACCGGTCGCATTGCAAGCTCTGGAAGCAGCTGGCATTAGTGCAAAGGATTTGGATGCGTTCATTCCACATCAAGCTAATGAGCGGATCATCGATGCCATGGCAAAAGCGATGGAGCTTCCTGATGATGTGGCGATTGCACGAGATATCAGGAGATCCGGGAATACCTCGGCAGCGTCGATTCCGCTGGCAATGGATGCGCTCTACCAAACAGGTGAGGTGAAGAGCGGCGATATCGCGCTCTTGATTGGTTTTGGCGCGGGTCTTGTCTATGCCGCGCAAGTTGTTGAACTACCGTAGTACTCGTGTGAACTGGAAGAGAGATGAAAGGAAGGAATATCGATGGCGCTAACACATAATGAGGTGCTCGCGGGAATCCGTGAGATTGTCGAGGAAGTTGCAGGAGTCTCACCTGATCAGATCGAGATGGAGAAGAGTTTCACCGACGATCTAGATGTCGATTCACTCAGCATGGTCGAAGTGGTGGTTGCCGCTGAAGAACGATTCGGAATCAAGATTCCCGATGACGAGGTAACCAAGATGGGAACTGTTGCAGATGCAGTCAACTTCATCGTCAACGCGGCTTCCTAATTTATAGTCGAGTAATAGTCGAGTCATAGTCGAGTCGTACTCGGGAATGCGAGCTACATGTCAGTTCGTCGGGTAGTCATCACAGGAGTTGGCGCGCTCTCGCCGATTGGTGCAGATGTCCCCTCCACTTGGAGCGCACTGCTCTCCGGAAAGAGTGGGGTGCACCGACTGCCTGCTGATTGGGCACCTGATGTTCCTGCTCAAATCGCCGCACCGGTTATCAAGGATCCGAGCGAATTGATGGACCGGGTCGAACTACGAAAACTCGACCGCTCCGAGGCTTTTGCACTCATTGCCGCCCGGGAAGCATGGCGTGATTCCCACTCCCCTTCCGTGGAGAGTGAACGACTTGGCGTTGTCATCGCATCGGGAATCGGTGGTGTCCTCACCCTCCTTGGCGCATACGATGTATTGAAAGAAAAAGGGGCGCGATTAGTCTCACCACATACAGTCCCGATGTTGATGCCTAATGGACCAGCAGCGCATGTTGGCATCGAACTTGGTGCGCGAGCAGGGGTGCATACTCCGGTGAGTGCATGTGCATCAGGTGCAGAAGCTCTTGGTTATGCGCTAGAGATGATTCGCAATGACCGCGCAGATGTAGTGGTCGCTGGTGGCACTGAGGCGGCAATACATCCGCTACCGATGGCTGGCTTTGCCAATATGAAGGCGCTCTCCACACGAAATGACCAACCAGAACGAGCATCTCGCCCCTACGACCGAGACCGCGACGGATTCGTGTTGGGCGAAGGCGCGGGAGTTCTCGTCCTCGAAGAGCTCGAACGAGCTCGCGCCCGCTCTGCCCGAATTTACGGCGAGATACTCAGCCAAGGTTTGACCTCTGATGGCTTCCACATCGCAGCGCCAGATCCCGAAGGTACCGGCGCGACCCGAGCGATGAAAGCAGCGATTGCTGCCTCTGGAATTTCGACGCGAGATATCGTCCATCTGAATGCACATGCAACTTCAACTCCTGTAGGTGATATTGCCGAAGCGGGCGCAATCATGAATGCACTGGGTAAAGATGCCGAACATGTGGCAATCTCTGCGACTAAATCAATGACTGGCCACCTATTGGGAGGGGCGGGTGCGCTCGAATCAATTTTTACTGTACTCGCTCTTCATCATCGTATTGCTCCACCAACGATCAATATCGAAAATCTCGACGAGAAGATTTCGTTAGATATCGTCCGCGACGAGCCAAGGGCGCTACCTACGGGTGATATTGCGGCTATCAATAATTCATTCGGATTTGGCGGGCACAATGTTGCGCTGCTCTTTGCCTCGTACGGCGACGGTAAATGAGTACTGATCGTGTAGATCCGCGCGATCCACAAACTCGTATCGAAAAAATACTTGACTCAGGCACTTTTACTCCGCTCACCGAGCGCGATGAATCAGGGATGCTGGCAGCCTTTGGTGAGATTGCAGGAACTCGTGTCACGATCTTCGCAACCGATGCCACTATCCAGGGCGGAGCAATGGGTGCCGCTGGCGCCGAGGTGATTCTGGCTGCATATGCCGATGCGATGGAACATCGAAATCCGATAGTTGGAATTTGGCATTCAGGCGGCGCCCGGTTGCGCGAAGGAGTCAAGTCGCTCCATGCCTTTGGTTTGGTCTTCCATGCCATCACTCAAGCAAGTGGCAAGATCCCACAGTTCTCTTTGGTGCTCGGGCCTGCTGCCGGTGGTGGCGCATATGGTCCGGCACTGACCGATGTGATTGTGTTAGCACCAGAGGGGCGAATCTTCGTCACCGGGCCCGATGTAGTCCGTAGCGTCACCGGTGAATCGGTGGATATGGCGCGCTTAGGCGGACCTGAACCACATGGTCGTCGAAGTGGCGTTGTGCATGTGATTGCCGAGAGCGAAGAAGAATCATTTCACGCTATCCAGCGATTAGTTCGGTTGCTCGGTAATCAAGGAAAAATTAACGAGCAGACCCCAGATCTCGATCTGGCAGCGTTCCTTCCCGAATCCAACAAGCGCGCATACGATGTTCATCCGTTGATTGCTGGAATTCTTGACCCAGATACCGATATGCAGGAGTTGCATCCCAAGTGGGCGCCGAACATCGTCACCACCCTTGGCAGACTTGGCGGGAGAACAGTCGGCATCATCGCGAATAACCCATTGCGACTGGGTGGTTGCCTAGATTCATCATCTGCTGAGAAGGCGGCGCGCTTTGTTCGAATGTGTGATTCGTTCGGTGTACCGATGATCGTTGTCGTTGATGTTCCGGGATATCTTCCTGGAGTTGGACAAGAATGGGATGGAGTGGTTCGTCGAGGTGCGAAGTTGCTCCATGCATTTAGCGAATCAGTCGTTCCTCGAGTCACTTTGATAACTCGCAAGGCATATGGCGGCGCCTATATCGCAATGAATTCTCGTGCCCTTGGCGCAACGAAAGTTTTTGCCTGGCCAACTGCCGAGGTTGCCGTTATGGGGGCAGTCGCAGCAATACGAGTGTTACATCGAAGAATTCTGGCTGATCTACCTGATGATCAACGGGCTGCGATGGAATTAGAACTTGCTGCCGAACACGAGAAAATCTCTGGCGGCGTTGCGCGTGCCATCGAAATTGGCGTCGTCGACGAGATTATCGAACCGGCTCGCTCCCGGGCTCTCCTGGCACAGGCGATCGCGCATGCTCCAGCCGAGCGAGGCCTGCATAGCAATATTCCGTTATAAAATCACCCGGCCGCATGCAGCCAACGCATTCCCTCTTGTCCGATTCGGAATGATTGCAGCTCTTCCTCCCAGGGAGTTCCCAGCGCTTCTTCTATTGCGCTCTCGACATCTCGGCCATTGCGAAGTGCGCCCTCGAGAACGGATCGAATCTGGTTTTCGGAGAGATAAAGGTCGCCACTTCCACCGATATGGCCATGGAAAAGTCCAAGGGTGGGGGTTGCTAAATAGCGCGACCCATCACAGCCTGAGCTGGCCTCTTCGCTAATATCAAATCGCAAGTAATGCCATCCGGCGAGCGCGCTGGCAATTCGACCGGCAACCCCTGGTTCACCAGAGAATTTCAACCGGGTCTGTCCAGTTCCTGGCAGTAGCGGTTGGTTGCTCCAGTGCAAGGTGATCTCGACTCCGAGCACTTGAGCCAGTGACCATTGAATGTGTGGTTGCAGCGCATGTGGCGCAGAGAAGATCTCTAGCCAGCCGCCGACCTGCGACGGAGTCCGGGTGGAGATAGCTCCAGGTGTATTCATTTTCTGACCTCCGAGTAGGTGCACCAGGTACACAGGCGATGCGACCTTCCCCAGCCCATCGCGCTACTTCAGAGGGGTGAAAATGTACTTCACCGACCTGCGATTTCGCTACTGGTCAGTATTGGCTCCGATTCGCTCGATTTCGTTGCTGGCCAGAGTGGGCGGTACCCTTCTCCTAGTCCGATTCTTTGCAGTGCCCGTTTCGCCAACATGTAGGTCGTTCGGTCAGG
>CAZPIJ010000033.1:0-14427 GCA_964586805.1 uncultured Bifidobacterium sp.
GTCCTACCCCATTACCCCAACCAGTTTCGATTGGTTCTTCGTAATGGCTTAGCCCCGATACTACCGGTTTCGCTTCGCTTTCGCATTTCCGACTATTTGGGCGGCGACAACGATGGCCAAGGCAATGAGGAACATCGCGGTTCCGATGACATTGGCTTGTGCTGGTACGCCACGAATCGATGAAATCCAGACGAATTTAGGAAATGTAGTGATGGTGCCCGAATTGAAATTAGTAATGATGAAATCATCGAATGAGAGTGAGAATGCGAGTAAAGCTGCTGCTGCAATTCCAGGGAGAACCAACGGGAAGGTCACTCGCCGGAAGGTCTCGTATTCATTGGCATACAAATCTCGTGCAGCCTCTTCCAATTTGGGATCGAGGCTTGCAACTCGAGCCTTTACGGTCACTACGACAAAGGAGATGCAGAACATGATGTGTGCAATGACAGTTGTCCAGAAGCCGGTGTTGATATTCAAGTTGACGAACATCGCCAAAAGCGAGGCGCCCATGACTATCTCCGGCGTGGCCATCGGTAGGAAGATGAGCAAATTTGTCGAGCTGCGACCACGGAACTTATACCTGCCCAGCGCAAAGGCAATCATCGTTCCAAGGATCGTAGCAATGAGAGTGGATAGAAAACCGATCTTGAGTGAGTTACCAAGTGCCACGCAGATATCTGGGGCACCGCACGGATTCTTCCAATTATCGAGTGTAAAACCCTGCCAATTGATATTTCGTTTTCCGGCATCATTGAAAGAGAACGCCATCGTGTAGCCAACGGGCACAAAGAGATAGACCAGCGCGAGAATCGCATAAATGCGAATGAGGTTTCGAGAGAGCCATCTACCCACAGTGGTTACACCAACTCATCTGTGCCAGAGCGGCGAATGTAAATGACAACCAAGAGAAGTATTGCCGCCATCAAAGTGAACGAGAGCGCAGCTGCTGTGGGATAGTCGACGATTCTGAAGAATCTAGAGTCGATGACATTTCCAATCATCCGTGTCGTCGGATTACCCAGGATTGCAGCGTTGATGTAGTCACCCGCGGCAGGGATGAAGGTCAGCAAAGTTCCCGCGACCACCCCGGGCAGAGAGAGTGGAACGGTTACCTTTCGAAAAGTTGTCAGGCCATTTGCGTATAAGTCTCCCGATGCCTCCATCAGGCGAGGATCGATTCGATCCAAACTCGCGTAAATCGGCAGAGTCATAAAAGGCAAGAAGTTATAGGTCAGACCCATGATGACTGCAAATGAGGAAGCTGTGATGGTGGTATCCGGACCGATGAGGTGAAGGGTTCGGAGCACGGAGACCACTGGACCTTCTGCACCAAGAATCTGCTTCCACGCAATCGTCCGCAGTAAGAACGAGGTAAAAAATGGTGCGATGACCAGAATGAGCAGGATGTTCTTGTAACGGCCAGACTTAAAGGCGATTGCATATGCCAACGGATATGAAATAGCCAGAGCAAGCACTGTGGCAAAAAATGCATAGGCAAAAGAGCGGATAAATTGATCTTGATATTCGATGAAGGCATCGAGGTAATTCGCAAAACGATAGGTCTGGACGAATGCACCCGTCTCTTGTGATTCTGCCCGGGTCTTTGTCGAAGTTTCAGCAAGGTTGATCAGCGGGTAGATAAAGAATATGAAGAGCCACAAAAGCCCTGGCAGCAAGAGAAGATAGGGAATTCTCCGACCGCTGCGCTCAGGTTTCACATGGGTACTAGTGCCGGGTGAGACATGAGCGATAGCCATTTACTTCTCGCTATCGAGCGCAAAAGTGAAATGTGGTTCCCACGAGAGAGTTACCCGGTCACCTTTACGAATATTAGGCGCGCCACCATCATTCTGTTCGAAGACCATGAGCTCTTGCTTCCACGGCATCTCCACTTGGTATTGCGTACTCACCCCTACGAACGAGATATCAGTGACGATGCCATCGGCGAGCGCGTTTTTGCCGACATTGCTCCCGGAGGCATGGATATTGATCTTCTCCGGACGAATACCTACTAAGACTTTGCTCTTTCCAGATTTATTTCGCGCCGAGGGCAGCAGGATCCGCGAGCCATGGATATCGACAGCAGTCTCTGCGCCACTGTTGGATTGCACACTTGCTTCGATGAGATTGGATTGCCCAAGAAAGTTTGCCACGAAGACGGTTTGTGGATTTTCGTACAAATCAATTGGTGAACCCATCTGTTCAATCTTGCCCTTGTTCATCACGGCGATGGTGTCGGCCATTGTCATGGCCTCTTCTTGATCATGGGTGACATGGACAAATGTGATTCCCACCTCGGTTTGAATCCATTTGAGCTCAATCTGCATCTGTCGTCGAAGTTTGAGATCCAGCGCACCCAATGGTTCATCCAGTAGCAGCAGAGCTGGTCGATTGACGATTGCGCGCGCAACAGCAATTCGTTGTTGTTGGCCACCGGAAAGTTGGCCAGGTTTGCGATCTTTTAGATGGCCAAGTTCCACGAGTGCGAGCACTTTCTCGACAGCAGCCTTCACATCTTTTATCCCTCGTCTGCGGAGACCGAAAGCCACATTCTCGAATATCGTCAGGTGCGGAAAGAGCGCATAATTCTGGAAGACAGTGTTAACCGGGCGCTTATATGGCTTGGTATGCGTGATATCGGTCTGGCCAATAGAAATTGTTCCTGAGGTTGGTTCTTCTAACCCCGCGATCATCCGCAAAGTCGTGGTCTTACCGCACCCTGATGGGCCCAGTAACGCAAAGAACGACCCCTTAGGAATCGTGAGCGTCAGATCATCTACCGCTACGAAATCTGCGAAGGTCTTCGTGACATTACGAAGTTGCAGATCCCCTACGGCAGATGAAGTGACATCAGCCATTGTTAGTTACCAGATGCTGCAGCGAATGCTTCGCTGAACTTGGTCTCTTCCTCCGGTGATAGCGGACGGAAGACCTTTACCTTCGCAAGCGTTGCCTCGTCCGGGAAGATGAAGGGGCTATTGACGAGAGCTGGGTCGATCTTCTCCATCTCTTCGCGAGCGCCTTGAACTGGGCAGATGTAGTTGACCCATGCTGCCACTTGAGCGGCAACTGCAGGGTCGTAGTAATTATTGATGACGGTCTGAGCATTCTTCTTATTCTTCGATGTCGATGCAATCATCACATTATCTGACCAGAGCGTGCCGCCAGATTCGGGAATTCCGAAATCGAATTTGCCTTCGTTGTCATTCTCTAGCGAAAAGATATCGCCCGACCATCCGATAACGGCTACCGCATCGCCACTTTCCATGTCGTCGAGGTAGTCATTTCCCTTGACTTGTCGAATGATGCCATCGGCTACCTGTTTCTCGAGGAATTCAACGCCTGTCATAAATTGATCTTCAGTAAATGGTTGCGAGATATCGACTCCTTGATATTGCAAGATGATGCCCATTGTGTCGCGCATCTCGCTGAGTACTTCGATACGACCTTTGTATTTCTTGTCGAAGAGTTGATCAAGGCTCTTGATGCCGCCGGGGATCACCTCTTTATTCCACCCGAATCCAGCGAAGCCCGATTGCCAAGTGAGCGAACTCTTTCGACCTGGATCAAAACCGACATTTGCTAATCCAGGGAGGATATTCTCTTTGTTGGGAATGGCTCCTTCATCGAATTGTTGCGCGTAGCCAAGACGAATCCAGCGCCCGGCCATCCAGTCTGTCAATGTGACAATATCCCAGCCGATATCTTTGCCCTGCTCTAATTTCACTTGAACTTTGCCATAGAACTCATCGTTATCATTGACTTCTTCTTTATAAACAACATTGATACCTGAAGCAGCGATAAAGGTCTCCAGCGTTGGATACTTTTGAGTCTTCTCGTCATAGTCGAGATACTCGGGCCAGTTCGCCCAGCGCACCGTTCCCTCAGAGACTGGTGCCGTGCTCTCGCTTGCACTGCCACTCTCCTCAGATGCGCCACCACATGCAGCAAGAACTGCTGTCGCACCGACCGCACCGGCACCTGCAAGAAATCTACGGCGGGTAAGTTGGGCCCTGATGAGCGCCATCGTCTCTGGTGCGAGCTCTCTCTTCATTACTTACCCCTTCTATGTTCGGTAAAAAGTTATGCCTGTAGATTAGTCATGACATGCTTGATTCGGGTGTAATCCTCAAAGCCATAGCTCGACAAGTCTTTGCCATAGCCTGAGTGCTTGAAACCACCATGGGGCATCTCGGCCACCATCGGGATGTGGGTGTTGATCCAGACGCAGCCGAAGTCGAAGGCCTTGGCCATCCGCATCGCTCGGCCGTGATCTTTGGTCCATACGCTAGAAGCCAAGCCATATTTGACCCCGTTGGCCATTCGAACCGCCTCGGCCTCATCGGTGAACTTCTGGATAGTGATGACTGGTGCGAAGATCTCGTTCTGCACCATCTCGTCATCCTGTTTGAGGTCGGCAACCACAGTTGGCGTCCAGAAATAACCCGGACGGTTGACCTGACTGCCACCTGCGGTCACGCGCGCATGCGCTGGAACGCGCTCTAAGAATCCTTTGACCCGCGCCAGTTGGTTGGCATTGTTCACAGGACCTACGAGGACATCCTCATCTGGCATACCCACCTTGATGTTGTTCTTTGCTTGCTCACTCAAGAGCGCAACGACATCGTCATAAGCGCTTGCCTCAACGATCACACGAGTGGCAGCTGTGCAATCTTGACCTGCATTGAAATAGCCAGCGACGGCAATCCATTCGCAAGCAGCTTCGAGATTCGCATCGTCGAAGATCACGACTGGCGCTTTGCCGCCTAACTCGAGGTGTACTTTCTTTAGATCCTTTGCTGCCTCTTTAGCAACTTCCATTCCCGCTCGGACTGAGCCAGTGATGGAGACAAATTGTGGAATTTCGTGATCGACCAAAAGTCGGCCCGTCTCACGGTCGCCGGTGATGACATTGATGACCCCTTCGGGCAGGAACTCTTGCATCAATTCAGCCATCCATAGCGTGGAGACTGGGGTGGTATCACTTGGTTTGAGAACGACGGTATTGCCCGCGGCGATTGCTGGCGCCCACTTCCAGACTGCCATCATCATTGGATAGTTCCACGGCGTCACTTGAGCGCAGACTCCGATGGGTTCCCGGCGAATAAATGAGGTGTGCCCCTTGATGTATTCAGCAGCAGAGCGTCCCTCTAAGTTTCTAGCTGCCCCTGCAAAGAATCGAATTTGATCCAACATCGGACCAATCTCTTCTTGGCGCGTAATAGCGATTGGCTTACCCGTGTTCTCCGATTCGATACGAATCAATTCTTCAGAACGCGCCTCGATTGCATCGGCAATCTTGTTGATCGCTCGTTGTCGCTCACCTGGAGTGGAGTCGCGCCAGGTTTCAAAAGCCGCTGCTGCAGCGTTCATCGCTGCATCGACATCAGCGCTATTGGAGAGTGGCGCCTTTGCGAATACCTCACCGGTGGCGGGATTGGTGAGGTCTTGGGTCTGGCCTGAATGAGAGGCAACGCTCTTGCCATTGATGAAATTGGAGAGAGTTTTCATGGCGTGAGCGTAATCGCCACCCCGCCCGCGGGCTAGCGCGCCCAGGGCCGGCTGCCACTAGAGCAAATACGATTTTCCTTGAATTTTATTAAAAAACCTACGAATATCGTGTTGTCGAGCCCAAAATTCTGCGGATTCAGTTGCGAAAGCGGCTTCGCCATGGAAGGCTGGGGCTATGCGTCAAAAGAACCGCTCGATTCACCTGGATGATGCCTCGAAGGCGATCATCGAGCAGCTCCAGGGCGATGGCCGCAAACCCTATGCAGCCATCGGCTCGGCAGTGGGCCTCTCCGAAGCCGCTGTCCGACAACGAGTCCAGAAACTGGTCGAGTCGGGGGTCATTCAGATCGTTGCTGTCACAGATCCGCTCACCGTCGGATCCTTTCGGATGGCGATGGTTGGCGTACGAGTAGAAGGCGATATCACTTCCGTCGCTGATCAACTCGGGAAGTATCGCGAAGTCGACTATGTGGTGGTCACCGCAGGCAACTTCGACATCTTGGTCGAGGCAATCTGTGATGACGACGAACACCTTCTTGAATTACTACAACGAATCAGGGCAATACCTTCGGTGCGGAGCACGGAAAGCTTCGTCTATCTCAAACTACAAAAGCAGCTCTACAACTGGGGAACATAAAAATGGCAACTACGAGTGAAGCAGATATCGTCCTTTATCACGAAGACGAACATCACGAGAATTGGTCAGAGCGAGCAAAGCAGAACCTCTGGCTGGCTTTCTCACGGATGGGCAACTACGAGCAAGGTGGCGCGATTCCCGTCATCACGCGCGGTGAAGGGGTCTATCTCTGGGACGATCGCGACCGGAAAATCTTCGATGGCTTAGCCGGACTTTTCACCGTCCAGCTCGGTCACGGTCGAGAAGAATTGGTTGAGGCAGCGGCCAAGCAGATGCGCCAACTCTCCTACTTTCCACTTTGGGGATATGCCAATCCCCCAGCTATCGAATTAGCTGAGCGGCTCACCTCATTTACTCCAAAAGGATTGAACCATGTCTTCTTCTCGGCAACTGGTGGTGAATCTGTCGAAAGCGCAATCAAATTGATCAAGCAGTATTACAAAATGACTGGGAAGCCGCTCAAGCACAAAGTCATATCGCGCTCGATTGCCTATCACGGCACTACTCAAGGAGCGCTCTCCATCACGGGAATCCCTGCAGCAAAGCAATATTTCGAGCCGCTCATTGCCGGTCACCACAAAGTTCCCAACACCAATTTCTATCGTGCGCCGCTAAATCATCGAGACGATTACATGGAATTCGGCCAGTGGGCTGCAAATCGCATCGAAGAGATGATCAACTTCGAAGGCGCCGACACCGTTGCGGCGGTCTTCGTAGAACCTGTCCAGAACTCCGGTGGTTGCTTCCCGCCACCACCTGGCTATCTTGAGAGAGTTCGCGAGATTTGCGATAAATACGATGTGATGATGGTCTGCGATGAGACCATCACTGGTTTTGGTCGTATTGGTGATTACTTTGCCTCCCGGTTATTTGGAATCACGCCTGACATCATCACCTGCGGCAAAGGAATGACTTCGGGGTATTTCCCGATGGCTGCGATGATTGCTAGCGATCGTCTCTATGAACCATTCTTAAAAGATAACAATGCCTTCCTGCACGGCTTCACTTTCGGCGGCCACCCAGTTGGTGCTGCTGTAGCGCTGGCAAACCTCGACCTCTTCGAAAAAGAGAAGATCAATGAACATGTTCGTGCGAATGAAGGTAATTTCTATGGAACTCTCGAGAAGCTCTATGACTTGCCGATAGTCGGTGATGTTCGCGGCGCTGGTTTCTTCTACGGCATCGAGATGGTCAAGGATCGCTCCACTCGCGAGACTTTCAACGCAGACGAGAGCGAGAAGTTGCTCCGTGGATTCTTGTCTAAGAAGTTATATGACTCCGGGCTCTACTGCCGAACAGACGACCGTGGCGACCCTGTCATCCAACTAGCACCGCCACTAATTGCCAATCAAACTCATTTCGATGAGATCGAGGGGATCTTACGCTCGGTGCTGACCGAGGCATGTGAGTTGATCTTTTAATGACAGCAGAGCGCAAGCCTCTGGGCGACACCAAGCGAACCACCCTGCATCGCGTACCGCATAAAGAGATCAAGGATCGCGATGTGTTGCATCAGATCCTTGATATGGCTTTGGTTGGCCATGTTGGTTTCGTTCACGATGGCGCACCGTTCGTAATTCCAGTGGTGATTGCCCGCCACGAGGATACGCTCCTTCTCCACGGTTCCAAGGCCTCTCGCTTGTTCAAGACTTTGGCAACCGGAGTCTCGTGCGCAGTATCGGTGACAATCCTCGATGCATTGGTACTCGCTCGCTCTGCCTTCGAATCATCGATGAATTACCGGAGCGCTCTGATACTTGGTGTTGCTCATGAGCTTGATGGCGCCCAGAAGCTCAACGCATTCCATGCGCTCACCGATCACCTCTTCCCGGAGAGGCGAGCATCTCTTCGCCCGATCAATGACGATGAGATCAAACAAACGACCATCCTCGCGCTCCCGATGGATGAAGCCAGCGTGAAGATCTCCTCGAAATTTCCTGCCGATGACGAGGAAGATCTCTCGTGGCCTGTGTGGGCGGGCAATATTCCTATCGAGCATCGTTACGGGGCTCCGATTCCTGATCCACGGATGACCACGCCACTTCCACTCCCTGATTACCTGGAGCGATGGCCCGAAGGTCGAACATGAATCTTTGGGATGACACTCTCCTCTATCAATCAAAGGAGCGGGCGCAGTTAGTAAGTGATATCGATGCTGATGTAGCGATCATCGGTGGAGGATTTACTGGACTGTGGAGCGCGTTCTATTTGAAATCCATCGACCCCTCTCTTCGGATTGTGGTTCTGGAGGCAGAACGAATCGGTTTTGGTGCAAGTGGTCGAAACGGTGGCTGGTGTTCAGCGCTCTATCCGACCAGCCATGGTTACGATCAAGTGCGACCCCATCTGATCGAATCGATAGATGCGATTGGAGCATTTGCCAAGGAGCATGCGCCCGAAGTTGGCTTCGTAAAAAGTGGAACCATCACAGTAGCTCGGAACAAGGCACAGTTAGAGCGGATCAAAAGTTCACATGCGCCCCATGAAAGCTATCTCCCCAAGGGGGCGCTCCTTGCACGCATCGGGATGAAAGGTGCTCTGGGTGGTCTCTATACCCCTGATGCTGCGGTGATCCACCCCGGCCGGTTGGTTCGGGCTTTAGCAGAGCATGTTGAGAAGTTAGGTGTGAAAATCTACGAGAAGTGTCGAGCGCTCACCATCGAAACACATCGAGTGCAGGCAGAGAGTGCAAATGTGCGGGCGACTTCAATTATCAAAGCGACCGAGGTTTTTTCCCAACAACCGCGAACACACGCGCCGATCTACTCACTGATGGTTGCAACAGAACCTTTGAGTGATCAGGTATGGGCCGAGATTGGATTAGCACATCGAGAGAGCTTCTCCGAGGCGCTGCATTTGGTCAACTACGGACAGCGGACGATTGATAATCGGTTGGCTGTGGGCGGCAGAGGGGCGCGATACCTCTATGGCTCTCGCTTACAGGCAAAACATGAGTTAGACCATAAAGTGCATAGCGAGATCATCGAATTGATCCGCGATTGGTTTCCGATCTTGAAGAAGAGCCGATTCACTCATCGTTGGGGTGGCGCTGTCTCTATTCCGCGCGACTGGCATCCATATGTTCTGTGGGACAAGAGCAGTGGCATCGGGCGAGCAGGCGGTTACTCCGGTGATGGCGTCACGCTCTCGCACCTTGCTGGAAAGACGCTCGCGCATCTTATTCTCGAGCGAGAGAATCCGATCACCACATTGCCACATGTAAATTGGCGAAATCCACTCTGGGAACCAGAGCCACTGCGCTGGATTGGTGTCAACGGAAGCGTGCTGGCAACCGATCTGGCAGATCGCGAAGAGGCGCTCACGCGCCGACCTTCCGTGATTGCTCGAATATTGAACTCTGCAATCCGAGTCTGAAAGAATCACCGCTTCAAGGGGGGCGAAATGCGAATCGCAGTTGTGGGCAGTTATGGCGTAGGCATGACGATGCGCTTTCCAAAATTCCCCCAAGCTGGTGAGACTCTCATGGGGGGCGCCTTCGATGCCGGTCCGGGTGGCAAGGGATCCAATCAAGCAATCGGTGCTGCTCGACTTGGCGCCCAGGTGAGTTTTTTAACTGCGATTGGCCCAGATGAGTTTGGCGAGGCTGCACAAGCGCTCTGGAAAGTCGAAGGCGTAGACAGTTCGGCAGTGGTCGTTGGCAAAAGCCACACCATGGTGGGTTTCATCCTCGTCGATGCAGATGGCGAAAATCGAATCATCGTTGCTGCAGGTGCCCTCGATGAGATCAATGGCGAACATGTAGAGAATTTCCGCTCACATATTGCAAGCGCAGAAATCTTGGTCGTCTCTATGGAGCTTGCGCTACCGGCAGTCCTTGCCGCACTCGAAATCGGCCGAGAAGAGGGAGTACGAATCATCCTCAACCCAGCGCCTGCAGTTGCGCTACCCGAGCGAGCATGGTCGCTCTTTGATCTCATCACACCTAATCGAACGGAGGCTCCGGTGCTCCTGGGGTTAGGCGATAACCATGGACTCTCCCCCAACGAATTGATCACCGCCCTTCGAGCCAAGACCAAGGCCGCAATCATTATGACCTTGGGATCAGAGGGATGCTTAGTCGATGATGGCGCGAGTGTGGTGTCGATTCCTGCAATTAAGGCAAGCAAAGTCGTCGACACGACTGGGGCAGGAGACAGTTTTACCTCCGCACTCGCTGTCGCACTGGCCGAAGGAAAAGATCTGCATTCCGCGGTCCGTTTTGCTACAGCATCGGGGGCACATTGCGTTTCGATCGCTGGAGTGATTGATTCGCTTCCTCGACGGGGCGATATCGAACGAAAACTCGCTGAGTAGTTAGCTATGAACTTCGCGACGCTCACACCTACTCAATTTGCACCATTCATCCAGCACACAAAAATCCAGGCGAATGCAACTAAAGATGAAATGGTCACGCATATCCAACAAGCTGCTGAATATGGGTTCAACGCTGCGATGGTCCCGGGATCATGGGTGCCCCTGGCCGTAAACATTCTCGAGGGAACCGGCATCACAGTCGCATCTGCGCTCGACTTTCCCACAGTAGGAGTGATGACCAGTGCGGGTAAAGCAGCTGAAGCAGCAGAACTTGTCCGATTGGGTGCGCGCGAAATTGATATCGGAGTCCAAATTGGATGGTTGAAATCAGCTATGTATCAACAGTTTAAAGAAGATATCGCCGGCGTCGTTCGTGCGGCGGGGGTCCCCATCAAGGTGATGCTCGAACTCCCCTGGCTCACACCGCAGGAGCGCGAGATTGCCGTTGAACTTTCTATGGAAGCCGGAGTTGCCTATCTCAAGAATGCAAGTAGCGGTCAGGTCGAGACTGCAAACCCCACAAGCATCAGTTTTCTTGCCGAGCGAGCCAAAGCCGGAGTGCTCGTGAAGGCTTCTGGATCCATCAAATCTCTGGCACAAGCACGAGAACTTCTGCAAGCCGGTGCAGCGCTCCTAGGAACAAGTGCTGGAATTGAAATCATCACTAATTCAAGTGATGAGAGAACAAAAAGTTACTAACTCTTCTCGCGTTCGCTTGCTGCTAGTTGTCCGCAAGCACCATCAATCTCACGGCCACGAGTGTCGCGCACGGTAACGGGAACACCATAACCCTCGAGCTTGGCCACGAAGGCTCGCTCATCTTCGCGCCGTGATGCCGTCCATTTAGACCCAGGGGTCGGATTTAGTGGAATCAAATTGACATGAGCATTTTTATTTTTGAGCATTCGGCCGAGCAAGTCTGCACGCCATGCTTGATCGTTGACATCTCGGATCAACGCGTATTCGATCGAATAGCGCCGACCTGTGGTGCGGGCATACTCATCTGCTGCCGCAAGAACTTCGCGGACTTTCCACCTTGTGTTGATCGGAACTAGGGTGTCCCGCAATTCATCATCTGGTGTGTGCAGAGAGACGGCTAAGGTCACCGGTATCTTCTCTTGAGTCAATTTCTCGATGCCAGTTACTAGACCGACGGTGGAGAGAGTTACTGAACGAGCGCCAATCCCAAATCCATCGGGAGCAGGTGCGGTGATATTCCTTATCGAACGCATCACTGCGTTGTAATTTGCCATCGGCTCGCCCATACCCATAAAGACGATGTTAGAGAGCCGGGTGGGTTCGCCCATCTTTCCTGCCTCAAGCGCCTTGGTCGCTTCGAAGACTTGTGCGGTGATCTCACCTGCACTCAAATTTCGGGTAAGCCCTGCTTGTCCGGTGGCACAGAAAGGGCAGTTCATGCCGCACCCTGCTTGTGAGGAGATACATAAGGTCGCGCGGTCGGGATAGCGCATCAAAACGCTCTCCACCAAGACTCCATCATGCATCTTCCAAAGATCTTTCCGAGTCGTGCCGCCATCACACTCGATCGTGCGAACCAGGGTAAGCAATTGCGGAAAGAGTGCATCTGCAAGTTTTTTTGCTACCGGTGGTGAAATATCACTCCATGACTCGGGATCATCGTTATGCCGGGCAAAGTAATGATTAGCTAGTTGTTTTGCTCGAAAACCTTGCTCCCCCAAATCTTTGACAGCTGCTACTCGTTCTTCCGGTGACAGGTCCGCAAAATGTCGTGGCGCCTTCTTTGTCACTGGTGCCACATCGATAATCAATGGCTTGACCGGATTATTGGTCATCGCTTAACCGACCAGATTCAAAATAGCCCAGATGAAAGGTGAAGTGAGCAGCACCGAATCAAGACGATCGAGCACACCACCATGGCCAGGCAGAAGTGCGCCCATATCTTTGAGGTCTAGATCTCGCTTAATTGCACTCTCGATGAAATCACCTGAAGTGGCGGTGACCACAGCGCCTAAACCAACGAGCGCGCCAATCCACCATGGTTGGTCGAAGTAGATGCTCAACATAAGTGCGCCACCAATAGCTGTGAAGATCACCGAACCGATCAAACCTTCCCAACTCTTTTTCGGACTGATGGTCGGGGCGATTTTGTGCTTACCCAGCAGCACGCCGAACACATAACCAAAGGTGTCGTTACATGCCACCAGTGCAACCAGGGTCATGATGCGAGGAAGTCCATCATCTTCCTTTGCCATCACGAGCAAGAACGAAGCCAGGAATGGGATATAGGCAAGAGTGAAGATGCTGGCAAAAGCATTCCTGACGAAATCTTTTGGACCTCGAGTGAGTATGGCAATCAGGGTAAAGGGAATTGTGAGCGCGGTCGCGACGGCGATGCCGGGGACCGCCTCAAACCACGCGGCTAGGAAAATAATCGTTGCAGAGAGGTAGAGCGAAGAGCAGATGTTGATATTTGCCCGTGCCAAAGCGCGGTTCATCTCCCAGATACCTCGATAAACGAAGGCGAGAGCTAGCGCGACGAAGAGAATCCGATCAAAAAAATTGAGCGAGCCAATGACAAGCGCCAAGATGAGAATGCCGACCCCAATGGATGGCAGCAGCTTTCGCCCTGCCCTCTTGTTTATCGCCTCGTTTATCGAGTGGAGGTCTGACATGCCGATGGCGAACTCTCAGACTTCGAGAAGTTCGGTCTCCTTATGTTTGAGAAGGTCATCGATCTTCGCCACATGTGCGCTGGTGTGCTTATCAAGATCTTTTTCGGCACGCGCGACATCGTCCTTGCCGACTTTGCCATCTTTCTCGAGCTTCTCGAGCGCTTCCTTTGCATGACGGCGAATATTTCGGACCGAAACTCGTGACTCCTCAGCTTTGTTCCGGGCGACCTTGATAAATTCCTTACGACGATCTTCAGTCAATTGCGGAAAGTTCACACGAATAACGCCACCATCAGATGCTGGGTTCACCCCAAGATCAGAATCGCGAATCGCCTTCTCGATGATGGCCATGGCACCTTTGTCGTACGGGGTAACCACAGCAACTCGCGCCTCTGGAACCTGGACTGAGGCCAATTGAGCAAGTGGAGTGAAGGTGCCGTAATAATCGACCATGATCTTGGCGAACATCGAAGGGTGCGCCCTGCCAGTGCGAATCGCGCCGAAGTCATCGCGAGCGACTTCGACCGCCTTATCCATCTTGGCATCTGAGTCCTTCAGGATTGCATTGACTAGCTCTGACATCGTGTTTCTCCTTAAGAGACGAGCGTTCCGATTGCATCGCCACGAACGGCTCGGGCGATATTTCCGGTCTTGAGTAGGTCAAAAACGATGATGGGAAGGGCGTTCTCCCTGCAGAGACTAAAGGCTGCAGCATCGGCGACGGCGAGGGATTTGCTCAAGACTTCATCAAAGGAAATCTTCTCGTATTTCGTTGCGCTCTTATCTTTCCGTGGATCCGCTGAGTAGACGCCATCCACGCCGCTCTTTGCAAGCAGGAGCGCCTCGGCTTTGATCTCAAGGGCGCGCTGTGCTGCGACAGTGTCGGTGGTGAAGAAGGGCATTCCTGCGCCGGCGCCGAAGATAACTACGCGCCCTTTGTTGAGATGTCTGATTGCACGAAGTGGGATGTAGGGCTCTGCCACTTGTCCCATGTGAATCGCGGTTTGCACACGGGTCGGCACGCCCTCTTTCTCCAAGAAATCTTGGAGCGCAAGACAGTTCATCACTGTGCCGAGCATTCCCATGTAGTCAGCGCGAGCGCGATCCATGCCGCGTTGTTGGAGTTCGGCGCCGCGGAAGTAATTTCCACCGCCAACGACGATTGCTACCTCAGTTCCCGAACGGGCAACATCTGCAATTTGTTTTGCGATTCCTTGTACAACATCGGGATCAACGCCGATGCCGGTGCCGCCACCAAAGACCTCACCCGAGAGTTTTAGGAGGACTCTCGAGTAGGTCATGGTCACTATT
>CAZPIJ010000034.1:0-3380 GCA_964586805.1 uncultured Bifidobacterium sp.
CAACAATCATCGCTCCAAAAAGTGAACCCCAGACGGTGCCGGCGCCGCCGGAGAGCGGAGTACCACCGATGATTGCCGCCGCGACCACTGGTAGCAGCATCTGTCCGCCAGTGCTTGGATCGACTGCACCTCGGAAACCTAGAAAGAGCACGCCGCCGATTCCAGAGACCGCACCCATCAATGCACAGACTTGAATCTTAATTTTCTTAGTTGGAATACCAGCAAGGCGTGCTGCTTCAGGATTGCTTCCAATTGCCAAGATTCGATATCCAAAACGGGTCTTATGGAGTAGTAGGTGTAACCCAACAAAACAGAGCACAACAAAAATTAAAATGATGGGGATTGGTGAATCAATAGAGCCGCCGAGTGCGCGGAAGAAGATGTGTTGGGTGATTCGCTCCTCGGTTGGCACGACCGAACCTGAATTATTCGAAATCAGCGAGACTCCTTGAAAGACCGATGCTGTTCCTAATGTGATGATGATCAGCGGCAACCGCATAAAGACCATTAAGGCGCCGTTGAGCGCGCCCATCACCGTGCCAGCAAGGATGCCAATTAAGACTCCTACCCATATAGGTAGTCCGGCAATCATTGAGAGTCCCGCGAGCACTGCAGAGAGATTGAGAATCCAGCCGAATGAAAGATCAATCTCGCCCATTGAAAGTAGGAAGACGATGCACCCTGCTAACAGAGCAGCGATTGCATAACTTGCCGCGAGATTGAGCAGGTTTGTAGGTTTGAGGAAGGTGGGGCGGAGCGCGCCGACGATTCCAATAAGAACTACCAACGCTATGACGACACTGGCCTCTTCAGGGAATTTGAACCGTTTTCCTGCCGGCTTCGCACTTGATTGGCTCACTCACAGCTCCCATTCGCCCGGACTGGAATTGATTCCAGCCGCTAGGGGCAAGAAAACTCCTGCGCCGCCGCGGTGTCAATAGTCCCCGTTGGGGCCTCTATAACACTTTCGTTACCTGGCCAGGTCTGAGCCCTATTCAATCCGCCAAATTGGCCGCATGAACTCCATCGAGCCATTGGCGGCATCCCCACCAGTGAGCATCATCGGAGAGATTTTGGCCGACCAACGAGAATTGATCTCGCTCTTAGACAAGTACTCAATCATCTTCTCCATGCTGTCGACTTCAAAATAGCCAACAACCATCCTGCCATCTTCGCCACCGATGTAACCGGTGTAATTGTGCATCCCGGCTGCCTGACACTCGGCAATCATCTCTGGCCACAAGTGCCCTGGACTGTGAGCCTCTTCGTAGGCGGCTTGGAAACCCTCTTTGATGTATTGGACAAATACAACTCGCTCCATTTGCTCTCCTAGCTTTCTAGTAACTACTGACCCTCAAGGCTCATGGTAAGTAATCGAACGGAGTTTTGATGCATGATGCCGATTTATTTCACGATCAATTAAATTGCCAAGAAATAGGATTTTTAGTGCGCACTCCTCGGACAAGTTCGAGAAATCGTACGAAGATAAATAATATTTGTATAACAATTGCGCCGTTTATTTGACTCGTCTCTTGACAAGTGTCGGACAGGTGAGTTTTCTGAGCCTGTTCTTTTGTTAGGGGGAAGAAATTAACATCCTGGAATGCAAGGGCCTATCCAAGTGGTACGGCGAAGCACAAGTTCTGCACAACATCAATTTCGAATTGAAGCAAGGTGAGATACATGCTGTCGTCGGCGAAAATGGAGCGGGAAAAAGCACTCTCGTAAAAATCATTGCAGGCTTGGTGCCCGTTGATGCTGGCCAAGTACTTTTTGAAAATACTGACCGAACATTTGCAAATATTCGAGAGATTCAGAACTCCGGCGTTGCACTCATTCACCAAGAGCCTCGCCTATTTCCTGACCTTACTGTCCTCGAAAATGTTTCCGTCGATCGCCAAGTAAGAGAAGGAAAACGACAGAGATTCTCCTGGAGTGCGGCCGAGATAGAGACTCGAAATTTGCTTGATGAGCTTGGTTGTTCATTTTCGGTGCACTCTCCCGTAAAGGCTCTCTCTGTTGCAGACCAACAAATGGTCGACATGGTCTCTGCATTAAGAAAAAAACTTAAACTTCTTATCGTTGATGAACCCACTGCATCTCTCACGCCAACAGAAGTTGAGCGCCTTTTCACAACGCTCCGTAAATTGAATGCGCAAGGGGTCACAATTATCTTCATTGGGCATCGACTTGAAGAGGTTCTTGCGATTTCCGATCGGATCACCATCCTCAAAGATGGAGAATTGGTCACAGTAAAGAACAAGTCTGAAACAAATGAAGATGAGTTAATCCGTCTAATGGTTGGTCGCAACATCTCTAGTACCGCCGAAGGTAAGAAACTTGGAAGTCAAGAAGTCGCGATGAAAGTAGAAAATCTCGTCTCACCAGGATTTGTTGCCGATGTCTCATTCGAAGTTCACAAGGGAGAGATACTTGGAATCGGAGGCCTCGTAGGAGCGGGTCGGAGTGAATTACTCGAGACGATATTTGGTCTACGAAAACGAACAGGTGGCCGAGTACTTCTCAATCAAAGGAATGAAATTTCAACTGTCCATGAGGCGATCGATGCCAGAGTTGCGCTAGTTCCTGAAGATCGTGCCCATAATGGCCTTGCACTCAACCGCTCAATCAATGAGAACCTTGTCATCACCAATCTTTCACTGACTTCTCGTCACTCCTGGCGTAATTTCAAACGGGAGCGGCAACTTGGTAGTGAGCTCATCGAGAAGTTTCGAGTGAAGCTCTCCTCGGCCTCGCAGTTGGTTAGGGAGCTCAGTGGTGGCAACCAACAGAAGGTCAGCCTTGCCAAATGGTTAAAGCGGAATGTGGACATCCTGCTTATAGACGAACCATCCCGAGGTGTCGATGTGGGCTCAAAATTTGAGATCCATCAATTCCTCAACGACTCCTCCCGAAATGGCATGTCGGTTGTGATGGTGAGTAGCGATATGCGCGAGCTGATCGAACTCTCCCATCGAATTCTCGTCATGCGAAATGGTCGAGTGGCCGGGGTTTTGTCCGGCTCTGAGATAAATGAGGAAGCAGTCCTCCGACTCGCATCCGGACTCACAACAACGGGAAAGGCGAGCTAGCATGGCAAAGAACAGTTCAGCTGGTATCTCGGTTCTACTCAAGAAGCGCGAATTTGGAATCTTCCTATTTATTCTCCTGCTTCTTGTCATTTTTGGCTCCATTGAACCGCGATTCTTCAGAGCAGATAATCTCAATGCGATTCTTTCCTCCGTCGGTATCTTGATGGTGGTCGGCGCAGGACAAACTCTTGTGATTGTGACACGAAATATCGACTTGAGTGTTGGTAGCACACTGGGTTTCTCTGCGATGGTCATGGGCATGGTCGCGAGAGAAAATCCAGATTTTCC
>CAZPIJ010000034.1:3480-13943 GCA_964586805.1 uncultured Bifidobacterium sp.
ATCTTGCTAGTGCACTACATCTCATCTAAAACTTTGCTGGGCAAGCGAATTTATGCAATCGGTAGTAACCCAGAAGGAGCCGTATCTCGAGGACTTTCCTTCGACCGAATCACGATTTTAGTTTTCGTATTCGTAGGAGTTCTTGCGGGCCTAGGAGGCGTTCTTTACACAGCAAGATACGCAACAATCAACCCGGCAGATGTTGGCCGTGGTCTTGAATTTGATGTGATCTCTGCCGTTGTTATCGGAGGTACAAATATCTTTGGTGGCTCTGGCACCGCATTTGGTACCGCTCTTGGCTGCATTCTTATTGGAGTCCTCTCCAATGGTTTGACGGTTGTTGGCGTTTCGCCGTTCTGGAAAGCCTGCGCCACTGGATTCTTGATTCTCGCCGCCGTAGCAATTGATAACTTCGTGAGACGAAAACAAGAAGAGAGATTCCTGTTGGAAATTAGAAACCAAAGGACGGCGAATTAATGTCAACTACAAAGAGAGTTCGCCGCTTCGCACTTCCATCACATCTCACAGGTCCCTTGGTGATATTGATAATCGCCATGGTCTACGGCAGCTTGGGATCTGAGTACTTTCTCGACCCTGCCTCAATCATCTTCAACACTGGGAGATATATTGAAATAGGCCTACTTGCTCTGGCCCTGACTTTTGTCATCATCAATGGCGATATTGACCTTTCCGTGGCTTCCATTCTCGCCGCGAGCGCTGCGGTGATGGCAAAACTTTTCGCCGCTGGCACTCCGATTCTCTGGTGTTGTCTTGCTGCCATATTCACTGGCTTCGTTCTAGGGCTAATTAATGGACTCATTGTCATCAAATTTGGATTACCGAGTCTGGTAGTGACGCTAGCGACTCTTGCGCTTTATCGCGGGTTAACCCAGGTGCTTCTCGAGGATAGCGTTGTCGCTGACTACCCCGAGAGCTTCGTCGGTTTTGATCAACGCTTGGTCATTGGCGGTTATCCCGGATTCCCAGCGCCACTGGCACTCTTCATCGTGGCATCAATCATCTTCTACTTCATCTTGCGTAAGGCAAATTACGGACTCCTGAATGTGATGACTGGTAGCAACGCGTCTAGCACGAAATTCTCGGGAATTAGCGTAAATTCCGTGCGACTGAGCGCTTTTGCTCTCAGCGGCTTGGTCTCAGGTATCTGCGCGGTCATGATCACATCCCGCCTTGGCTCGACGATTTCGAATGTGGGCCTTGGGCTCGAATTACTGGCAATCACTGTGGTGGTCCTCGGCGGCACAGACATCTTTGGTGGCCGCGGAACAATTTCAGGAACTGTCGTTGCACTTCTTGCCATCATGGCTGTGCGCGAATCGCTTGTCATCCAAGACATCAATGGTCAAGTACAAGATGGAGCGATTGGACTCCTGCTAATCCTCACAGTTTTAATTCCACGAATTCGCTCCGCATACATGGAGAAACGAAATAGAAGAAAGAGGTTTAATGATGCGCAATCCCAGATTGCGAATCATTAGAACAATAGAGATGAGATCCATTTCTATTGAGTTATGGAATGAGGCAAATTAATGAAAAGAAAGAATAAGGCGCTGGTATCCCTACTAAGCATGTCGCTTATCCTTGCCGGATTGAGCGTTGCTTCTGTTGGTCCAGCTAATGCTGCAAAGAAGAAGTACAAGGTCACCTACATCCCTAAGAACCTAGGTAACCCATACTTCGATGCAATCGTCGGTGGTTTCAATAAGGCTGCCAAAGGACTCAACATGACAGTCAAGGTCGTCGCACCAGCTCAAGCAGGCGCTACTGACCAGATCCCATTCATCGAAGCCGCAATCCAGCAGAAGGTCGATGCAATCGCCATTTCTCCAAATGATGCCGATGCGCTCTGCCCAACTCTCAAGCGCGCAATGCGAGCTGGAATCGTCGTTCTGACGGTCAATGGCGACACCACTGCCTCATGCCGTCAAGCATCCATCACACCAACTGATTTCAGCGTTCTCGGCAAATATCTTGTCGACCAGACCGCAAAACTCATTGGTGATACCGGAGACTGGGCATTCCTCTCAGCAACTTCAACCGCGCCAGACCAGAATGCATGGTTAGCAGGTGCTCAGAAGTACATCGATGGTGGAGCGAAGCCAAATATGAAGCTTGTTGCCACTGTCTATGGTGATGATCAACCTGAGAAGAGCGCTACCGAGGCGCAAGCATTGCTCGCACGGTTCCCTAACCTCAAGGCTATCAACGCACCAACCACAGTTGGTATCGCTGCTGCCGCACAAGTGCTCTCCACTTCGCCTCTCAAGGGCAAAGTCGTCGTTACTGGTCTTGGCACACCAAACCAGATGCGTCAGTACATCAAAGATGGCACAGTGAAGTCCTTCTCACTTTGGGATCCAGGTCTTCAGGGTGAGATTGCTGCAAACCTCATCGTCCAGATGAAGACGAAAAAGTTGAAGCCAAAATCAGGCCTTAAGTTCAACATCAAGGGTGTTGGACCAGGAAGCTGGACCATGGGCAAAGATGCACAAATCATTGCTGGTCCACCACAAGAGTTCGATGCTAAGAACATCGACAAGTTCAACTTCTAATCTGATAATGGAATTAGAAGAGAGCTTGTATCTCTGATAAACACAGAGTTACAGAAAAATAGATAGGAGGCACACAATGTCGGTCAAGAAACTCAGTGACAAGATTGTCGAAGACCTGCTCGCACAACTTGGCTCCGGCCGGTTGCGCGAAGGTTCGACGATTCCCTCTGAAACCGCATTGTGTGCCGACTACAAAGTAACAAGGGGTGTGGTACGCGAGGCAATTAGAAGTCTTGATGCTCGGGGATTTATTAAAGTGGCGCAAGGAATTGGTAGCACTATCTCCCCCGCACACGAATGGAATATCCTCGATCCAATCTGGGTCTCCCTCAATTCAGATACTTCATATCTGGGCGATCTACATGTGACTCGGGAGATGATCGAGCCCGAGATTGCTGCGCTTGCAGCGCTCAATGCCACAAAGGAAGATGTCGAGGAATTGAGATTCTTGCTCAACCAACAACAAAGTTGCGCTGACGACGCCGAAGCGCTTGCCCGGATAGATATTGCATGGCATTGTGCGCTCTCTCGAGCAACTCATAACAGAATCCTGGTTCATATGCACAATTCCATGGTTAATCTCGGTGTCAAAACAAGGATCGAAACGGCAAAACTCCCTGGAGCAATCGAGGAAGCTGCCCATTGGCATGAAGAAATTTTGAAGGCAATTGAGAATAGGGATTCGAATCTCGCAAAAGCCACGATGCGGGTTCATTTGAATATTGTTCGTGGCGCTTTAGAGAAAGCAATAAATACCCGATGAGAAAACATTCATTCCCAACAAAAGGTGATGCGGTAATTGTCACTGGCGCAGCCGGTGGAATCGGTGCGGCAACGGTTGCAAATCTTGTCGACCAAGGAATTCATGTTCATGCCGTTGATAAGAACGATGGTGAACTTAAGAAGATAATCGCAGGTATCGACCCATCGGGAAAATTGACCTCGACACTTCAGGCGGATGTCACAAGTGAGGACGATTGCAAGCGAATCGCCGAGCATGCGAAATCCAGTGGAATCAGACTCAAAGGTCTTGTCAATAATGCTGCGGTAGGCGCATTCAATATGAGCGTCGAGAAGACAAGCTTTTCCGAGTGGCAACGAGTCCTGGATATCAATCTCACCAGTCTCTATTTGATGTCGAAGTACGCACTGCCACTCATTAGGTCGGCAGGTGGTGGCGCTGTCGTGAATATTTCATCAGTTCATGCCTACGCGACCTCTACAGGTGTCGCACCCTATGCAGCAGCAAAAGGCGGTGTGTTAGCACTGACGCGCACGATGGCTTTAGATCTTGCTGAAGACAATATCCGTGTTGTTTGCATCATGCCCGGCGCGACAGACACACCAATGCTTCGCCAGCACGCCGAACGAGAGGGCAAAACACTCGCTGAACTCGGTTTCCCTCCTGGAGAGAGCTCCATCGCACGAATCGCACAACCTGAAGAGGTCGCCGATGTCATTGCATTTGCCCTTTCAAAAGGGGCCAGCTTCATCACTGGTTCGGCGATAATTCCTGACGGTGGCCTCCTTGCCAAGTTTTGATGCTGTAGTCGTCACTTCACCTAACAAAACTGAACTGCGTCAGATTGAGAGTAAGGAACTCGCTGAAAATCAGGTGGCAATCAAGAGCTACTACTCTGGCGTCAGCACAGGAACTGATCGCTGGGTTATCTCTGGAAGATTTGAGTGGGGAAGTTTTGCGTTTCCTCTGGTACCGGGATATCAAAGATCAGGAATCGTCACAGCAATCGGCTCGAAAGTCACTTCGGTTGCTGTCGGTCAAGAGGTATTTGCTACTGCCAGTTCTGATTTTAAGGATGCCACTGCTGGCTGGGGTGGACACACAAGCTTTGGTATATGTGAAGAATTTGAGGTGTTTGACGGAACTGGCATACCTCCAGCGCGTTCTGCTTTTGGTGTAGTCGCGCAAGTGGGTTTCAATGCCGCATCTCGACTTACCGCCCCCACCGGTGCAGGAGTAATCGTGATTGGCGATGGTGTAATTGGTTTGAGCGGTGCGTTATCAGCGCGGCATCGAGGTTATCGAGTCCTTCTCCTAGGTCGGCATGATTCACGCCTCGAAAAGGTGAAGTCACTTGGTATCGATGTCGCCAATTCGCGGAGAATCTCAAAAGGTTTTCTTCAAGATTTCCAGCCATCTTCAGTAATTGACACAGTACAAAATCAAGAAGCATTTGATCTCTACTTTCCTGCTCTACCGGCAACCTGGGCTGCTGATAGTTTTGGGATTCCAAGAGAAGGTATCGGTGAGATTGTCTATAGCGGACATAGTCCAGATGGTCTGACTTCTTGGGCTGATATGGCCCATCTTCAAAAACAAGAGCTGACGGTGCATTTCGTTTCGGGATGGACTAAATCTCGAATTGAGGCGACTCTGGAACTAATGCGGATTGGTGCACTTCCAATTGAGCAGATTGCAACGAACTACCAAGCCGAAGCATCAGAAATTTCAACAGTCTTTGCCAATATCTCAGAGGGTAAGAGCCCAGATCTAGCCTCAGCTATTGCTTGGGAGTAATTTGCCTAGAGTTTTACCTTAACTTTTATGAAATCGCTCACGGCAACTATTCGACTCGGTATAGCAAATTTGCCTAATTGCGGGTCATTCGAGAAACCAAGCACTGCCACATAAATATATGATCCACTTTTCATAGGCATTTTCCATCCTAGCTCAGCAGGAATTGCCCGGCTGCCTGTGAAAACAAGTGATTTTTTCTGGTCATTACAAAGTGATTTGATAGAAGAGAATCCCTTGACAGTGACATCCTTAAAATCAGTACCCGACCCGACAAGATATTCGAAATTCTCTAAAGGATTCGACTGCAATTTCTCCAATTCTTTTGGAGCGATATCGAGTACATAGATAAAGGTGCAGAATCGACCCTTCTCACCGACGACTGCCTTTGTGGATACTTGTCCGCTCTTTGGGGTGAGGGTCTTGGATCCCTTTATGCTCACGCTGAAATTTGCGAGATCTACTTCGGTTTCCACTGCGCGAGCCTGGGTAGGCGAGATGGATTGGAGAAGTAGAAAGATGCAGATCAAAAACAAGGTTCGTTTTGAATCTAATCTTGTCAAAATCATCTAGAACTCTTTTGCAACTAATTCTGCAATCTGAGCGGTGTTGAGCGCTGCACCTTTTCTCAAGTTATCTCCGCATACGAAGAAATCCAAAGCGTGCGGATCATCAAGGCTAGCTCGCACTCGGCCCACCCATGTGGGGTCGGTACCGACTACATCGGCAGGGGTCGGAAATTCCTTCTTTTCTGGGTTATCCACCAAATTCACTCCAGGTGCACTCTTCAAAATGTTCTGTGCTCCTGCGCGTGTAACTGGTTTCTCGAAAAGCGCATGCACAGCCAATGAGTGAGTGGTGATCACAGGAACGCGCACGCAAGTTGCTGAGACTCGAAGATCTGGAATGCCTAGAATCTTTCGAGATTCGTTCCGGACTTTCAGCTCCTCACTCGAAAATCCCTCTTCCTTGAGTGAACCTGCCCACGGGACCACATTCATCGCGAGAGGTGCCGGGAATGGACCAAGATCCGAAACAGCTTTTCGCACATCACCAGCAACCGAGCCCAAATCCTTGCCCGCGACCTCTTTGAGTTGTGCATGCAATGTGTCGATTCCTGACTGACCAGCACCAGATGCCGCTTGATAGGAAGCAACGACTAATTCTTTAACGATGTACTCGCGATGGAGCGCACCAATAGCCACGATCATGGAGAGCGTCGTGCAATTGGGATTTGAGATGATCCCCTTTGGTCGTTTCTTAATGTCTCCTGGGTTTACCTCGGGCACGACTAGTGGTACTTCGTTATCCATTCGGAAAGCACCAGAGTTATCAACGACGACAGCACCTCGTGCGGCGGCGATCGGCGCCCATTCGGCAGAAATTTCATCGGGCACATCGAACATCGCGACATCAATGCCGTCGAATGCCTCTGGAGTCAGAGCGACTACCGTGAGCTCTTCTCCCCTACAGATCAATTTCTTTCCGGCGCTTCGCGCAGATGCAATGAGCCGGATCTCGCCCCAGACATTCTCGCGCGTGCTGAGAATGTCGAGCATGACCGTGCCCACAGCGCCGGTCGCACCAACTACAGCAAGAGTTGGTTTGCTCATCGGCCAGTCCCCCCATAGACCACTGCCTCGGCAGCATCAGAATCAAGATCGAATGCGGTATGTGAGGCGCGCACAGCTTTGTCGAGATCAGATGCGCGACAGACGATAGAAATGCGGATTTCTGAAGTGGAAATCATCTCGATATTGACCCCCGCCTCAGATAGTGCAGCAAAGAAGGTGGCAGTGACCCCGGGGTGCGAACGCATTCCGGCGCCGATAAGAGAGAGTTTGCCGATCTGATCGTCGTATTGAATCGATGCATAGCCGACTTCCCCTTGAATCTTATTGAGCACACCTATTGCCTTCTCGCCCTCTGACTTTGGCAGAGTGAAGGAAATATCTGTTAATCCAGTGGCGGCTGCAGAGACATTTTGCACAATCATGTCAATGTTCACATCAACATCAGCGATTGCTTGGAAGATGCGCGCGGCAACTCCGGTGCGATCGGGAACACCAACGATGGTGATCTTCGCTTCACTTCGATCGTGCGCGATACCTGAGATTATTGCTTGCTCCATGCCATCTCCTTCTGGACGATCCTTGACAACCCATGTGCCTTCGTTTCCACTAAAGGATGAACGAACATGGATTGGTAAATCAAAACGACGGGCATATTCGACGCAACGAAGATGGAGGACCTTCGCTCCGCTTGCTGCCAATTCCAACATCTCTTCATATGTAATGCTCTTGAGCTTGCGCGCGGATGGTACGACTCGTGGATCTGCAGAGAAGACGCCATCGACATCGGTATAGATCTCGCAGACATCAGCATCAAGAGCGGCGGCGAGCGCAACGGCTGTCGTATCCGAACCGCCACGACCCAATGTCGTGACATCTTTTGTGTCCTGACTTATTCCTTGGAATCCTGCGACGATTGCAATCGCACCTTCTTTGAGTGCATCAACAATTCGACCTGGAGTGACATCGATGATTCGTGCTTTGCCGTGCACCGAATCTGTGATGACGCCCGCTTGGCTGCCAGTAAAAGATCGTGCTTCTTGACCGAGATTTCCGATGGCCATGGCCAGAAGCGCCATCGAGATTCGTTCACCTGAGGTCAGGAGCATGTCGAGCTCGCGCCCAGTTGGCATCGGGGTGATCTGCTTTGCCAAGTCGATCAGTTCATCGGTGGTATCGCCCATGGCGCTCACCACCACGCAGACATCGTTGCCTGCCTTCTTGGTGGCGACGATTCGCGCGGCAACCCGCTTCATCCCCTCGGCATCAGCTACCGAGGAGCCGCCGAATTTCTGCACAATGAGGGCCATACGAGAACTTTCGCAGGGGAGTCGCACCTTAGCCAAAATTATCTCAGGATATGAGACACTTCCCGTCTTACATAGTGAGAAATTTACTGAATCGTCCGTCGTCCCTCAAAAGCACGGCCCAAAGTAACCTCATCGGCATATTCCAGATCCCCACCAACAGGTAATCCGCTGGCGAGCCGGGTGACCGTCAGACCCAGAGGTTTAAGCAGGCGAGCCAGGTAGGTGGCGGTTGCCTCGCCCTCGAGATTCGGGTCGGTTGCCAGAATCACTTCGGTAACGGCGCCATCGGCAAGGCGGGTCATCAACTCTTTGATGCGCAAGTTCTCGGGTCCAATCCCTTCGATCGGACTGATGGCACCGCCAAGCACATGATATCGACCACGAAACTCTCGAGTCTTTTCGATTGCTTGTACATCTTTACTCTCTTCAACGACGCAGATTGCATGCAGCTCGCGTTTTGGATCACGACAGATTCGACATTGCATATCTTCGGAAACATTGCCACAGATTTCGCAGAACTTGACCTTCTCTTTTACTTCGCGGATCGCCTCGACCAGTCGTTGAATATCTACTGACTCACTCTGCAAGATGTGAAAGGCGATTCGTTGTGCGCTCTTAGGACCAACACCTGGCAATCGACCAAGTTCGTCGATAAGTTCCTGAATTGCGCCTTCGTACATCGTGGTATCTACTCTCTAGGTTTTTCGCTGATGATCTTTGCGCCAAGTTCTTTTGCCAGAAGCGCCGCGCCACTTAGTGCATTGAGGTCGGTGGAATTCTCAACGACTTCCTCGATAGGAGTAGCTGCTCCAGCAGCTCCAGCAACTGTTGCGGCGGCGGTCGGGTTTACTGATGGATCGATGATGATTTCAATTTTCCGATCAAGACCAACAACTTCGATAAATGCCTCCCGCAAAATCTCATCACTGTTGGAGCGTAGGAACGAATCACGAGCACCCGAGTTGACCATTGCGATAGTGATTGCACTCTCGTCGACCGTGGCAAGAGTTGCACTTGCGCTGAGCAAGGTCCATGTCAATCGACGACGACCTTTGACATTTTCAATGACATGGGGCCATAGCCTGCGTAACCCGACCACATCGATACTCTCAATTTTCGCTGCCGGTGCTGGTTTCACTATCGGCTCTGGCTTGGATTCTGGTTTAGGTGCTGGCTTGGATTCTGGCTTGGATTCTGGCTTGGCCTTGCCAGGGGAGGAGACCGGAGCCGCTGGTAGAGCCGTAATTCCGTTATTGCGCTCCAGGCGCTCGATCCGAGCCACGAGCGCCTCATCGCCCGAGGTAGGAATGAGTAGCCGGGCTGCGGTGAATTCAAGGATTAATCGTGGGGCTGAGGCGCCACGCATCTGGTTGAGCCCCTCGCTTACTACCCCAGCCGCATGGGTGAGAGTGCTACTTCCTAGCCGAGCACTTTGAGCGCGCATCCGTTCGAGTTGATCATCGGGCAACTGCCTAAATAGCGAGTGTGCTGTTTGGTCGTCGCTACTGACCGCCCCGAGCACGAGAAGATCACGGAGTCGTTCGAGTAGATCTTGTGTAAAGCGACGCGGATCGTGTCCGGAGTCGATGACGCGATCGATAGTTGTGAAGATTGCTTGTGCATCGCGAGCGGCGAGCGCGTCGATGACATCATCGAGAAGTGCGCCATCGGTGAAACCAAGAAGTTGCAGCGCGATCTCGTAACTGACACCATCTTTACCTGCACCGCCTAGAAGTTGTCCTAGGACAGAGAGCGAATCTCGAACCGATCCACCACCTGCGCGGACCACCATCGGTATGACGCCTTTATCAACCTTGACTTTCTCTTGGGTACAGATTTTTGTGAGGTGTTCAGTGAGAAGTGCGGGTGCGACTAATCGAAATGGATAGTGATGCGTTCGCGATCGGATAGTGGCAATTAATTTATCTGGCTCGGTCGTTGCAAAGATGAAGAGCACATGAGGCGGTGGCTCTTCGACGACCTTGAGTAGAGCGTTAGCAGCGCCTGGACCAAGTTGATGCGCTTCATCGATGATATAGATCTTGTATTTACTCTGCACAGGAGAGAAAAAAGCTTTATCGCGCAATTCGCGCGCATCATCGACTAAGCCATGAGTGGCGGCATCGAGTTCGATGACATCGATAGAACCAGGACCCATAGGCGCGAGATCGCGACATGATTGGCAAGTGCCACATGGATCTGGCGTCGGCCCACTTTCGCAATTAAGGCTGCGAGCCATGATTCGCGCGCTGGAAGTCTTGCCGCAACCGCGCGGACCTGAGAAGAGATAGGCGTGGTGCACCTGCCCCGAAGCCAAAGCATTGGTGAGGGGCGTGACGACATGGTCTTGGCCGATGACCTCGCTGAAGCGACCAGGGCGATATTTGCGATAGAGCGCAATCGGGCCGTGATCTGGCGCTACCTGTTCAACCATGGGGGCGAGCCTAACTGTGAGGACCCCCCGCACACCCGA
>CAZPIJ010000035.1:0-8989 GCA_964586805.1 uncultured Bifidobacterium sp.
GGTTCTTACGATTTAGCAATAAAGAGTGATGTGGCTCGGTGTATCTATGGCTTCACCAATGCGCCAGTGCAGGCGACGGTCAGCGTGCTCAACTCAACCGAGGAGCAGAAGGTTGTAACGACGACATTTACAGAATCACAAGGGTGGATCAATTTCTCGGCTCGGAACTTCGAATTCTCCGCACCGAAGATTGTCGTGGTGATGACCCAGAAGAGCGCTGCGCCAGCAGCCAAGCCCGGGTCTTCCCCCTCAATGGCTCCCGCAAAGGCGACCAGCCGGACGATTACCTGCCGGAATACCAAGGGCACCCTCAAGCGGGTGACCGGGGTAAAGCCCAGCTGCCCCAAGGGCTATCAGCTCCGCCGGGAATAACCCACCCCCACCTTGCGTTCTCCCCAGTAGTAAAAGTTGAGTCGAGGCGACTCAGGTTATTTGATAGCCTTCCGCCCCGGCCCACGTAGAGAAAAGTAACCAGGGAGAGAACAGATATGGCTAGAGCAGTAGGTATCGATTTAGGAACCACCAATAGCGTGGTCAGCGTCCTTGAAGGTGGCGAGCCATCGGTCATCGCCAACGCCGAAGGCGCTCGGACTACCCCTTCGATCGTCGCATTCGCAAAGAATGGCGAGGTCCTCGTGGGTGAGGTCGCAAAGCGCCAGTCCGTAACCAATGTCGAGCGGACGATTCGCTCCGTTAAACGACACATGGGTACCAATTGGAAAATCGATATTGATGGAAAGGGTTACACCGCACAAGAGATCAGCGCGCGGGTACTTCAGAAATTAAAGCGGGATGCCGAGAGCTACCTCGGTGAGACGGTCACCGATGCAGTGATTACCGTTCCAGCGTACTTCAGTGATGCACAACGCCAAGCAACTAAAGAAGCTGGCGAGATTGCTGGCTTAAATGTCCTTCGTATCATCAACGAACCAACTGCTGCGGCGCTTGCTTATGGACTTGATAAGGGTGAGAAAGAACAGACCATCCTTGTCTTTGACCTTGGTGGTGGAACATTCGATGTTTCACTTCTTGAAATTGGCGAGGGAATCGTCGAGGTAAAAGCAACCAACGGTGATAACCAACTTGGTGGCGATGATTGGGACCAAAAACTCGTCGATCATCTCGTCGCAACATTCAAGAGCAAGAATGGCATCGAGCTCACCAAAGATAAGATGGCGATGCAACGAATTCGTGAAGCTGCAGAGAAGGCAAAGATCGAACTTTCGTCCTCGCAACAGACTTCAATCAACCTTCCATACATCACAGTAGATGCCGAGAAGAACCCACTTTTCCTCGATGAGACCATCACTCGTGCTCAGTTCCAACAGATGAGCGCGGATCTACTCAATCGTTGCAAAGTTCCGTTCCAGGCGGTGCTCAAGGATGCGGGTATCCCAATTAACAAGATCGACCATGTCGTACTCGTTGGTGGATCCACCCGAATGCCAGCAGTAGTTGACCTCGTTAAGGAATTAACCGGAGGCCGTGAGCCAAATAAGGGTGTAAATCCTGATGAAGTTGTAGCGGTAGGCGCTGCGCTCCAGGCAGGCGTGCTCAAGGGCGAAGTCAAAGATGTCTTGCTACTTGATGTCACACCACTCTCACTTGGTATCGAGACCAAGGGTGGAATCATGACCAAGCTCATCGAGCGGAATACCACCATCCCGACCAAGAGAAGCGAGATCTTCACGACTGCAGATGACAATCAACCTGCGGTGCAGATTCAAGTCTTCCAAGGCGAACGCGAGATGGCGGCCTATAACAAGAAGTTGGGTATGTTCGAACTCACTGGGCTTCCACCAGCACCTCGAGGCGTACCACAAATCGAAGTCACTTTTGATATCGATGCCAACGGAATCGTCCATGTATCTGCGAAGGATCTCGGAACTGGAAAAGAGCAGCGCATGACCATTACTGGTGGTTCGGCCCTACCAAAGGATGAGATTGATCGCATGATGCGCGAAGCAGAATCGCACGCTGAGGAAGATAAGGCGCGTCGCGAAGAAGCTGAGATTCGAAATAATGGTGATTCACTTCTCTATCAGACGGAGAAGTTCATCACCGATAACGCTGAAAAGTTCAACGAAGGTGAACTTGCCTCCAAGAAGAGCGAGGTCGAGAGTGCGCTCGCCGATCTCAAGAGTGCGCTAAATGGAACGGATACCGCAGCAATCAAGAGCGCAACTGAGAAGGTAGCAACTATCAGCCAAACCCTCGGTGCGGCGCTCTATGAAGCGAACGCCGCTACAGCTGGCTCTGCTAAGCCTGCTGAAGATGGCGTTGAGGATGCAGAGATCGTCGAAGAGAAATGAGCGACGAGAGTAGTTCAGTAGTGACAGAGCAAGGCGCCCCAGAAGAATCTTCTGAGGGCGCTAGCCCTGTTTCTGGGGGTCCAATCACGGATCCGATTACAGCCTTAACAAATGATTTACAACGCCTTCAAGCAGAGTATCAAAACTACCGAAAGCGAGTTGAGCGCGACCGTGCTCTCGCTTCCGAATTAGCGATAGCGGCAATTCTGATGGAGTTGTTGCCAGTGCTTGATGATCTCGACCGTGCACGAGAGCATGGTGAACTCGAAGGTGGTTTCAAATCTGTTGCCGAGCAAATTGAAAAGACGGTAGAGAAATTAGGTCTGGTGAAGTTTGGCGAGGCAGGAACCCCATTCGATCCACAGATTCACGAAGCGCTCATGCACCTCACCTCTTCGGATGTTGAAGAAGCCACTGCCACTCAGATTTTGCAGCCTGGATATAGGTTGAAGGAGCGAGTGCTCCGACCGGCTCGCGTTGCGGTTACGGATCCGGAGTAAGAGGCTCTGCCTATGGCCGCAAAAGACTTATACGAGAAGGATTACTACGCGATTCTTGGCGTCGACAAGAATGCCGATGGCGAGGCAATCAAGAAGCGCTATAGAAAACTCGCGCGCGAACTCCATCCGGATAAGACCAAGGGCGATAAGACACTTGAGGAGCGATTTAAAGCGGTCTCCGAGGCTTATGACATTCTCTCTGATGATAAGAAACGAGCGGAGTACGACCAAGCTCGCACACTTTTCCAGCAGGGAGGGATTCCTAATGGTGGATTCCAAGGAAATTTCTCAGCAGGTGGTTTTGGTGACTTGGGCGATATTTTCGGGAATCTATTTGGGGGACAACGCGGGCCTCGTCGTGGGGCGGATATGCAAGCGCAAGCGAGTATCTCGTTTCGCGAATCAATAAATGGCACTCAACTCACCTTCAATTCTCCTAGCGGCCCCGTCACCACGAAAATCCCCTCGGGCGTGCACGACGGCGCCAGAATTCGAGTTCGTGGTAAAGGTGCTCAAGGTGAGGCTGGGCCGGGAGATCTCTACATAACAATCAATGTCGCAGCGCATCCGGTCTTCTCTCGTCGCGACGATAATCTGCTGGTGACACTACCGGTCACCTTTCCCGAGGCGGCGTTGGGCGCAGATGTCCCGGTGCCGACACTCTCTGGCGAAGAGGTGACTCTTCGACTTCCTGCCGGAACCGCAAATGGAAAGACGCTTCGTATCAAGGGTCGTGGTATCACGCGCAAAGATGGGAGTAGCGGTGATTTGTTGGTGACTATCGAGGTGAGCGTGCCGCAGCGAATCGATGGAAAGGCAAAGAAAGCCCTTGAAAGTTTTCATGAAGAAATGAAAGATGCTGACCCACGCGAAGAATTCAGAAAGCGAGCGCGGTCATGAACAATCCTGGCAAAGAGCTTGGCGACGAGACACCGGTCTATGTCATCTCGGTAGCTGCCGAATTATCAGGAATGCATCCGCAAACTCTCCGCCAGTACGATCGATTAGGTTTGGTCTCTCCAGGTCGGTCAAGCGGTCGAAGCAGGCGTTATTCGCTCCGCGACATCGTGCTGTTGCGAACCATCGGAAAGCTAACCAACGATGGGATAAACCTTGCGGGAATAGCGAGGATCATGGAACTCGAAGCGACGGTAGCGCGACTTGATGACGAGGTCTCTCGTCTCAGGCACGAAGTCAATGCGCTTTTGGCCGAAAATCCGCCAAAATCACTAGTCATTTATCGCCCGGAAAAAGAATAAGTCAATAGGATTGCGCACTATGAGTGCACGCGAATCCTTACTTCAAGAAATCAAATCTAAGGCAGTTGTTCATGGAAAAGTAGTTCTCTCCAGCGGCAAAGAGGCCGATTACTATGTTGATCTGCGCCGCGTGACCCTCGATGCAATTGCTGCTCCTCTTGTTGGCGAAGTAATGCTTGATGCAACCAGTCAATTCGATTACGAAGCAGTCGGTGGCTTAACGCTTGGCGCAGATCCAGTGGCAACAGCAATGCTTCATGCAGCAAGTAAGCGAGGGCGAGCACTCGATGCCTTTGTTGTTCGCAAAAGTGAGAAGCAACATGGATTGCAACGAAGAATCGAAGGCCCCGATGTAAAAGGGCGTAAAGTTTTAGCGGTTGAAGATACATCGACAACTGGTGGATCAGTACTTACCGCGGTTGAGGCGCTTCGCGAGGCTGGAGCGATTGTCGTTGGTGTTGCAGTTATCGTTGATCGTGGCGCAGGTCCAAAGGTGAAAGAGGCAAACTTGCCGTATATCGCTGCATTTACTCTTGCTGATCTTGGTTTGAGCTAATGAGCACTACTTTTTCTTTTTGAGCACTTCGCGTAAAACTGGGATCAAACTCAGCACAATCAAGAGACCGACTATTGGTAGTAGGTACTTATCAATGGAACCAGATACTCGCTCGCCGAGAAGATAGCCGACAATTAGGATTGAAGTCGTCCAGATAACCGCGCTCAATGCATTCCAAAAGGTAAATTTCTTCTTATCCATCCGCAATATTCCTGCAAGTGGACTCATAAGAGTTCGCACAATCGGCACATACCGACCGAAGATTATTGCTTTCCCAGGGCCATACCGATTAAACCAATGCTCGGCGTAGCGAACTCGCTCCTGGTTGAAGATTCGGCCATCAGGGCGATCAAAGAGAGACCGGCCGTAGCGAACTCCTATGTAGTACCCCAACTCTGAGCCCAGAAATGCAGCGATCGGGCAGAAGATCAGCAACGCGGTGAGTGAGAGCTGAACACCCAGCGCATCTGTCCCGGCTGCCAGGCCAGCGACGAAGAGGAGTGAATCTCCTGGGAGCACGATGCCAACAAGTAATCCGACTTCGATAAAAAGGGTAATGACTACCCCGATAGTCCCAAGGCTGCTGACTATGGCCTCGGGGTTGAGGAAATCTGCCAGGTTCACACCATCACCTTACGCGCCTGGGCGCGTAATTTTCCCAACGGCGCAATGTATGAAAGTATTGGGCGTAAGCCTTCCTGAGTGACCAGCGAAGATTTACACCACGATGCAGGTGAAGTTTTCGGGGAGAGGCTCTTTAGATGCCAGCAATTGTTCTGCTTGGTGCCCAATGGGGCGATGAAGGCAAAGGCAAAGCCACCGATATCTTGGGTGATCGTGTCGACTATGTCGTGCGCTACCAGGGCGGCAATAACGCCGGACACACGGTCGTTATCGGTGACCAAAAATATGCGCTCCACTTACTTCCCTCAGGAATATTAAGTCCGAATGTGATCCCAGTCATTGGTAATGGCGTAGTCATTGATCCAGCAGTGCTACTGGAAGAGATCAAAGGGCTAAATGACCGTGGAATCGATACTTCTCGATTAGTGATCAGCTCTAATGCGCACTTGATCACTCCCTATCATCGCACTATCGATAAAGTCTCCGAAAGATTTCTTGGCAAGGCGAAGATTGGCACCACTGGACGAGGTATTGGTCCCGCATATGCAGACAAGATCAGCCGAATCGGAATTCGAGTTCAAGATTTGTTTGACCAATCTATCCTGCAGAAAAAACTTGAGGGTGCACTCAAAGATAAGAATCAGGTTCTAACAAAAGTCTTTAATCGAAAAGATATGCAAGTGTCGGAGATCCTTGAGGAATATCAAGCCTATGCCGAGATTCTCCGGCCGTATATTGCAGATACCGCACTTTTATTAAACTCTGCTCTCGACGAAGGCAAGACTGTCCTTCTGGAAGGTTCGCAAGGAACCCTTCTTGATGTCGATCACGGAACATATCCATTCGTGACTTCGAGTAACCCCACTGCTGGTGGTGCATGCACCGGATCAGGAATCGGCCCGACCAAGATCGAGCGAGTGATCGGCATAGTCAAGGCCTACACAACTCGAGTGGGTTCAGGGCCATTTCCTACCGAACTTGAAAATGAGGATGGCGAGAAATTACGGACGATTGGCCACGAATATGGCACAACCACCGGGCGCAATCGTCGTTGCGGTTGGTATGACGCACCGATAGCTCGATTTGCCGTTCGAATCAATGGTTTGACGGATTTTTTCCTCACCAAACTTGATGTCCTCACAGGTTGGAAAGAGATTCCTGTCTGCGTTGCCTACGAGATTGATGGTAAACGAGTTGAAGAAGTTCCTTCTTCGCAAACTGATTTCCATCATGCCCAGCCAATCTACGAATACCTACCTGGTTGGAATGAAGACATCTCCAAAGCGCGGTCGATCTCAGATTTGCCGAAAAATGCGAGGGATTACATCACCTTCCTTGAAGATATTTCTGGAGCACCAATGAGTGCAATTGGAGTTGGCCCTGGCCGAGACGAAACAATTGTGACGAGGGATCTACTGAAGCGATGAAAGTCCTTCTGATCGGAAGCGGAGCGCGAGAGCATGCACTCGCATACTCGCTCAGGTCAGATCCGGAAGTTAGCGAACTCCATGTTGCCCCTGGTAATCCAGGAATTGCAGAGCTAGCCACGCTCCATCAATTAGATGCAAACGATCCACGAGCCGTCTCTGATCTTGCAAAGAAGATTGCAGTAGATCTAGTAGTTATAGGCCCTGAGGGGCCACTTGTCACAGGTGTAGCTGATGCAGTTCGCGCTCTTGGCATCCCGTGCTTTGGACCATCACGATTAGCCGCCCAGATCGAAGGTTCAAAGAGTTTTGCTAAGGATGTTATGGCAAGTGCAGGTGTGCCGACTGCTCAATCATTTACTTGTACCAACCGCGAAGAAATTGAACGAGCACTGGATACATTTGGAGCACCGTTCGTAGTAAAAAATGATGGACTAGCTGCAGGCAAGGGTGTTGTAGTCACCCAAGAGCGAGAGCTTGCACTTCAGCATGCACTCGAATGTGGCAAAGTCGTTATCGAGGAATTTCTCGATGGTCCAGAAGTTTCACTTTTTGGAATTTCAGACGGGGTACATGTCATCGGCATGCAACCTGCACAAGATTTTAAAAGGGCTTTTGATGGTGATGAAGGTCCAAATACTGGTGGCATGGGTGCATATTCACCATTGCCATGGGCACCAGCAGAACTTATTGAACAAACCGAACGAGAAGTCCTGTTACCAACAATCACGGAGCTCGCTCGTAGAAAGATTCCATTCGTTGGACTTTTGTATGCTGGCTTGGCGCTGACATCGCGCGGGCTTAGGGTCATCGAATTCAACGCGCGCTTTGGTGATCCTGAGACGCAGGCGCTCCTACCTCGGCTAAAAACCCCACTGGGGCAATTGCTACTTGCCGCGGCCACCGGAAACCTGGCTCAACAACCTCAACTTGATTGGTCGAATGATGCCGCAGTCACAGTGGTGCTCGCCTCTGAAGGGTATCCAGCTCACCCGATAGTAGGTCGAGCAGTCAGTGGCCTTGCCAATCGTCCCAATACTCAGATCTTCCATGGAGGAACTCAGTTGATCTCTGATCAATTGCAATCGTCAGGAGGGCGGGTCTTGTCGGTCACCGGGATCGGTGCTGATCTCTCGATTGCGCGAGAGCGCAGCTACCAATTGCTATCGGAAATCTCAATGGATGGTGGTCATTTTCGAAATGACATCGCATGGAAAGCGTCAATCAACAGGAATGAGGCGTAAGTGGTCGACAATAGCGCTATGAATATTCCATCGACGCTTGCAACCAGATATGCAAGCGATGCGATGTGCGCCATTTGGGCACCTGAGGCAAAGATAATCAATGAACGACGGCTTTGGATTGCAGTCCTAAAGGCCCAACAAGCACTTGGCCTTTCGATTGATGCTTCGGTTATCTCTGCTTACGAGAAAGTGATCCATAATGTGGATCTTGCCTCGATTGATAAGCGCGAACAAACCCTTCGCCACGATGTCAAGGCACGAATTGAAGAGTTCAACGCATTAGCAGGACATCAAGTAATTCACATGGGAATGACCAGCCGTGATCTGACCGAGTCAGTCGAAATCCTTCAGCTTAAAAGTGCCTTGACTCTAACTCGCGACAAATATGTCGCTCTCTTGGCTGGCTTTGCCAGACGCGCTGGCGATTTCATCGACCAACCGATAGCCGGAAGATCGCACAATGTTCCTGCACAGGTCACCACTGTTGGAAAACGATTTGCCACCTTTGCAGAGGAGGGACTGTTTGCACTCAGTCGCGTAGAAGATTTACTTTCTCGGCTACCTATGCGTGGAATAAAAGGTCCTGTCGGCACAGCGCAAGATGCTCTCGATCTTTTCGAGGGTGATAAGAAGAAATTGGCAGATCTCGACAGAAATATTGCCACTCATCTGGGATTTGAAAATATTTTGGATTCAGTGGGTCAGATCTATCCACGCTCAATCGATTTTGATGTGGTGTCGGCATTACTACAACTTGCGGCCGCACCTTCGAATATGGCAATCACCCTCCGTCTGATGGCTGGCGCCGAATTGGCAACCGAGGGATTCCAAACGGGTCAGGTCGGCTCTTCTGCCATGCCACACAAAATGAATGCACGATCGAGTGAACGAATCAATGGATTTACTGCGCTATTACGAGGCTACTCCGTTGCAGTCTCCGAGTTATCGGGCGCACAATGGAATGAAGGTGATGTCGCGTGCAGTGTTGTTCGTAGAGTGGCGCTACCTGATGCTTTTTATGCGATGGATGGGTTGCTCGAAACTGCATTGACTGTTATCGATGAGTT
>CAZPIJ010000035.1:9089-13474 GCA_964586805.1 uncultured Bifidobacterium sp.
ACACCAAAAGGCAGCAAGCTATCGGCCAGGTGCGATTCGGTGATTGGTTGGCGCCCGCTTAAAAGCGGCAAGGTCCGCGACCTGTACGCCAATGATTCTGGTGAGATTTTGTTGGTTGCATCTGATCGGATCAGTGCTTATGACTGGATCATGCCAACGCCCATTCCTGATAAGGGGAGACTGCTAACCCAACTTTCACTCTTTTGGTTTGATGCATTGAGGGATGTCGTGCCACATCATGTGATTTCCGCTGAAGTGCCTGATGAGGTCAAAGGCCGGGCGATCATTTGCAAGTCGCTGGAGATATTCCCTATCGAATGCGTGGCGCGAGGGTATTTGGCAGGCTCGGGCTTCAGTGAATATCAGAAGAATCAAGAGGTCTGTGCAATTGCTTTGCCCACCGGACTGCTTGATGGTTCTGAATTGCCTGAACCGATTTTCACCCCCGCGACTAAGGCGCAAATAGGCGAACATGACGAGAACATCACTTTCGCACAAGCGCTGGAAATCATCGGTCCTGATGCGCTCACTTTGCGGGAGATGACCCTGGCGCTGTACTCGCGAGCACGAGATCATGCGAAGAAACGAGGCATTATCATCGCTGATACCAAATTCGAGTTTGGCGTTGATGCTCACGGCGAGATTTTCCTTGCTGACGAAGCGCTCACGCCAGACTCTTCGCGATTCTGGCCGGTGGCTAGTTGGCGACCAGGTGGAGCACAACTTTCGTATGACAAGCAGTACCTTCGCGATTGGTTGACGAGTATTGGGTGGGATCGACAGAGTCCGCCACCACCACTTCCGCAAGAGGTAGTTGAGAAGACCAGAGCCCGATATGTTGAGGCGTACACCGCATTGACTGGTGAGGATTTTAGGTAGTACCTCGCATAGGATGGAGCGGTGGCTCGAGTTATCGTAGATGTGGTCCTCAAAGACGAGATCCTAGATCCGCAAGGTGATGCCATTTCGCGGGCGCTACCTCGGATGGGTTTCACTTTCACTCCGACGGCTATTCGTCAAGGCAAGAGTTTCATTCTCACTTTAGAACGAAGCCCTGATGCCAGTGAAATGGCGCAAATCGAGAAGGCAGCTGCAACTCTGCTCTCTAATCCAGTAATCGAGAATTTCACAATTCGAGTGGAGAATTGATGCGGGTTGGCGTCGTCACCTTCCCGGGAACCTTAGATGATCACGATGCTGCGCGAGCAGTTCGATATGCAGGTGGCCAGGCGATCTCGTTATGGCATGGTGAGGCAGATTTACACGATGTCGACGGGGTGATTCTTCCTGGCGGTTTCTCGTATGGTGATTATCTCCGCTGCGGGGCTATCGCTCGATTTTCTCCCATCATGTCAGCGATTGTGCCTGCTGCAGAGCGGGGGTTGCCGGTTTTAGGCATCTGTAATGGTTTCCAAGTCCTATGTGAATCGCACCTGCTCCCTGGGGCATTGACGCGAAATGTCGGCTTACATTTTCTTTGTCGGGATCAAGAGATTGAGATTGTCAATAATCAGAGCGCATGGACAAATGATTTTGCGGCAAATTCCAGGATCACCATTCCGTTGAAGAATGGCGAAGGTTCATATCAATGTAACGAAAAGACTCTAGATGATCTCGAGAGAAATGGTCGAGTCATCGCACGATATGTTGGAGTCAATCCAAATGGATCTATGAATGCTATTGCGGGCATCACTAATGAACAGGGAAATGTTGTTGGCATAATGCCGCATCCAGAGCATGCAATTGATTCTCTCACTGGACCAAGTGCAGATGGATTGGCATTCTTCACTTCGTTAGTCAAGTCTCGAGTGTGATGATGGCCCTAGACACTGTTGCAGTTGCCAGCGCGACACCTGATATCACGCAACCGTGGCGAGAATTAGGTTTGAAAGAGGATGAGTACCAACGAATCCGCGAGATTTTGGGTCGCCGTCCAACTTCAAGTGAATTAGCGATGTATTCAGTAATGTGGAGTGAACACTGTTCATATAAGTCCTCAAAAGTTCACTTACGGCAATTCGGTGAGAAAGCGCCGAAATCTGCCGCACTTTTAGTTGGAATTGGTGAGAACGCAGGCGTTGTCGATGTTGGTCAAGGGTATGCAGTCACTTTCAAAGTTGAATCACATAATCATCCTTCGTTCATTGAGCCCTACCAAGGTGCAGCAACTGGCGTCGGCGGTATCGTCCGAGACATCCTCACAATGGGTGCTCGGCCAGTGGCGATCTTGGATCCACTCCGTTTTGGCGCTGCCGATGCTCTTGATACCAAGAGGGTGTTGCCCGGAGTCGTTGCAGGAATCGGCGGATACGGCAATTGCATTGGGGTGCCAACTGTGGGCGGTGAGGTGGTATTCGACCCGTCATATATAGGTAACCCACTGGTCAATGCGCTCTGTGTAGGGGTCATGCGCCACGAAGATATAAAACTCGCAAAGGCCTCGGGAGCCGGGAACCTAGTCGTGTTATTCGGAGCAAAGACTGGCGGAGATGGCATTGGTGGTGTCTCAGTTCTGGCAAGTGAGACTTTTGATGATAAAAAACCAACGAAACGACCTGCAGTGCAAGTAGGGGACCCGTTCACGGAGAAAGTACTCATCGAATGTTCGCTAGAAATCTTTGCGGCAGATCTAGTTGTGGGAATCCAAGATCTTGGTGGTGCTGGCCTCTCATGCGCTACAAGCGAACTTGCCTCAGCAGGAACCGGCGGTATGCGAATTGAACTTGATCGAGTTCCACTTCGTGATGCACATCTTTCGCCGGAGGAAATCTTGATGAGTGAATCTCAAGAACGGATGTGCGCAATTGTCCCTCCCGAGAAGATCGGACGATTCCTCGAGATTTGTCAGCGATGGGATGTGGTCGCAACGGTTATTGGCGAAGTCACTTCGGGTAGCCATTTAGAAATCACCTGGCATGGAGATCTCATCGTCGATGTACCACCGCGCACGGTCGCTCATGACGGGCCGGTATACAACCGTCCGATGAAAAGACCGATAAACCAAGAAGTGCTTCTTCAGAATAGCGCCGAATCTCTACCCCGACCAAAGACGAGTAAAGAGATCGCTGATGCGATTTTGGACCTTGTGGGTTCGCCCAATATGGCAGATAAAAGTTGGATCACCGAACAATACGACCGGTATGTGCAGGGGAACACGATTGCTGCAGGGCCAAGTGATGCTGCGCTCATTCGTATTGATGAAGAGAGTTTCTTGGGAGTAGCGGTTGCCACCGACTGTAATGGCAGATTCTGTGCGTTAGATCCTTACCAAGGTACCCAATTGGCCTTGGCTGAGGCAGTACGGAATGTAGCTGTGACTGGAGCTCGCCCACTCGCACTGACAAATTGCCTCAACTTTGGCTCACCAGAGGATCCAGCGGTCATGTGGCAGTTCGCAGAAAGTGTTCGCGCCCTTGCCGATGGCGCCCTTGAGATGGGCTTACCGGTCACCGGTGGAAATGTTTCCTTTTATAACCAAACTGGGAGCACCGCAATCCTACCGACTCCCGTCATTGGTGTACTTGGCGTGATTGATGATGTGCGTGAGGCAATAAGTTATAAGTTCACTGGCATAAAAGAATTCATTCTTCTTGGTGAGACGCTTGAAGAGTTATCAGGTGGAGAATGGGCGCATCGGCAAGGACATCTTGGTGGTATCCCACCTCGAGTAGATCTACAGCGAGAATTATCCTTGGCAAAGTTTATGAACGCACAACGCGATTACATCGCCGCCGCACATGATTTATCAGATGGTGGCTTGATTATCGCTCTCATTGAGATGCTCTTACAATCTAAGACTGGAGCACAAATCAGTATTCATGGTGATACTTTCATGCATTTGTTCAGCGAGAGCACTGGCCGAGTGCTTCTAGCAGTGGATCCGAAGGATTCTAATTATCTAGTCGCGCAAGCAACCCAAGCAGGCATATCGACCACTCGACTTGGGAAATCAGGTGGTGAAAATCTAGAAATCACAGGAGTCGAGACCCTCTCCATGCTTCATATTCGCGAAGTAAATCAGCGAACTATTCCCGAACTATTCAGCGCTTGAGGATTTCGATTAACTTCGTATATGCAGTGTCGATTGCCTGAGTTACCTGGTGGTCTAATTGAAAACCAACAGGACCTCTTTGGTGAGAGCTTTCGAATATCCCTTGTTTGACTAGGAGATACTTCTCGACCGCAACATAAGAATCTAAAGTCCTCTGATACGAAACCATTTCTGCGATTGGCGCATGAATCTCTGCGGCCCTTCGCATATCGCCTGATTCGAGCGCCTCCCAGAGCGCGACAAGCGCCCACGGAATCTCAGCCCCTGGCATCGTTCCAACGATTCCTATCGGGTAGGTATCCATCAAATCGGCGCCGCCTTGTCCTTCGAAGAC
>CAZPIJ010000036.1:0-3292 GCA_964586805.1 uncultured Bifidobacterium sp.
TCGTCGAGGGTGCTGGCGATGGCGAGCAGATCAAGGGGCGCGTCAACCAGATCCGTGCCGAGATCGAGAAGAGCGACTCTGATTACGATCGCGAGAAACTCCAGGAACGACTCGCCAAACTCGCTGGTGGCGTCGCTGTCATCAAGGCAGGTGCTGCAACTGAGGTCGAACTCAAAGAGCGCAAGCACCGCATCGAAGATGCAGTTCGTAATGCCAAGGCAGCGGTCGAAGAGGGCATCGTCGCCGGAGGTGGCGTAGCACTGCTCCAGGCAGCAAAGCTTGCTTTCGCAAAATTGAAACTCGAGGGCGATGAAGCAACAGGCGCCAAGATCGTCGAACTTGCTGTCGAAGCTCCACTCAAGCAGATTGCAATTAATGCTGGCCTTGAAGGGGGCGTTGTCGTCGAAAAAGTTCGCCACTTGGAGGCTGGTTTTGGACTCAACGCCGCAAGTGGTGAGTATGTCGACATGATCAAAGCAGGAATCATTGATCCGGCAAAGGTCACTCGATCTGCACTTCAGAACGCCGCATCTATTGCAGCGCTCTTCCTCACCACAGAAGCAGTCATCGCCGAAAAGCCAGAGCCAAAGAGCGCCACTCCAGCAGCTCCTGGCGGCGGGGACATGGATTTCTAATGTCAACTATCGGTAACGGGCTTCGCGATCTCAGCGATGGGCAAACCATCGCTCGCGAAGCCGCGTTACTCGAAGCCGAAAGCGCTGTCGGTAATTTGCGCTTTGATGGTGAAAAAGTCGGCGAGCATCTTGGAGTCGATAACGAAGCAGGCGAATATCAGACTCATTATTTCGCTACCTCGCTTACCGGCTATCCAGAATGGCGCTGGGCAGTCACCGTCGCCAGCGCCGACCAAGATTCCGCACCGACCGTCTGTGATGTCGTATTACTTCCTGGACCAGACGCGTTGCTGCCACCTAAATGGGTTCCTTACACCGAACGAATTCGTCCTGAAGATCTCACCCCTGGGACATTGCTGCCAACCAGTGCCGATGATGAGCGATTAGTTCCTGGTTATGCATCCTTACCGAGCGATGAAGAATTAGATCCTGCTCAACTGTGGGAGTTGGGCCTTGGTCGAGTTCGAGTGCTCTCACCAATTGGTCGTGACATGGCAAGTGATCGCTGGATCAATGGCGAGTACGGGCCAGATTCCGAGTTTGCCAAGGGAGCACCCAAGGCATGCGCATCATGCGCTTTCTTTTTGCCAATCGCCGGATCCTTGCGGAGCGCATTCGGCGTCTGTGCCAATGGCGTCTCCCCGGCCGATGGCCATGTGGTGGCTGTCAATTATGGCTGCGGGGCGCATTCTGAAGCCCTGATCATCTAGCCAGCGAGCACGAGCAAAAACGCGATAAAATTAAGCCTCGGCGGTGCGAAGCACAATCAGGAAATGAAGGAGTGTGACCTATGCCTACTGGACGCGTGAAATGGTTCAGCCTTGAGAAAGGCTTTGGTTTCATCTCCTCTGATGAGGGCGATGATGTCTTCTTGCCAGCAGCCTCACTTCCATCGGGTGTGAGCACTGTCAAGCCTGGCACCAAACTCGAATTCGGTGTTGCCGATGGCCGCCGCGGTCCACAAGCGCTCTCTGTGACGATCGTGGAAGCGCCACCGTCGCTTGCTGCTGGCGCTCGCATCAATCCAGATGACCTTGCTGCGATTATCGAAGATGCCATCAAGATTCTTGACCGCGTTGGGAATGGTCTGCGCCATGGCCGCCATCCATCACCAAATGATGCCGAACGCCTCGGAAAAGTCTTACGCGGAATTGCTGATCAAATCGAAGGATAACTTCGATCAAAATTTCCTTGGCTACTTACTCCGTTTTCGGAGTATGCGTAATCCATACATTCCAAGAGCAACTGCGATTAACGCACTCAACGAAAACTTTTCGTTGCCAGTGATGAGCGCAATCACGGCGATTGCCACCCAGAGGAGCAATGAAATCTGAATAATCTGACGATCAGATATTTCCTTTAGGGAGCGCATGGTTCTAGTCTAAGACCATAATGATGAGTTGGCCTCCAGATGAACGATAGCGGCCCATTGCGCTCGTTCCGCCACCGAAACTTCAGGATCTATTACATCTCCACGACCTTAAGCAATATCGGCACTTGGGTGCAGCGAATTGCCCAGAATTGGTTGGTCCTGGAATTGACCAACAATGCGCTCTGGTTGGGAATAGTCGTAGCGTTGCAATCCGCCCCGTCTTTATTCGCTTTTTATGGAGGCACACTCGCAGACCGATTTTCCAAGCCTAGATTGCTTGCAATCACTAGTTTCACTGGGTTCGTCTGGGCTGGGCTATTGGGATTCTTGGTTGTGACAAATAATGTTCGCCTCTGGCATGTTCTGGTTATCTCTTTTGGGCTTGGCGTAACAGCCGCGATTGACGGCCCGGTCCGTCATGCATTTCTCCCAGAATTAGTGCCTCAGGAAGATGTGGCAAATTCAGTCGCCCTTAATTCAGTGAATTTCAATACTGCTCGTTTAATTGGTCCTGCTTTATCAGGCTTTATGATTGAAGCTTTCGATACCGGTCCAGCATTTCTACTCAACGCAATCTCCTTTCTTGCAGTGGTTCTCGCCGTATTGATGTTGGACACAAGTTCGCTTTATCGGAAAGCGCCTCGTGTCGACGCGGTCTTTAGCGAGGCTCTTCATTACATTCGAGCACGCCCTGATCTTCTTGCCTTTATGCTCGTTATTTTTTTCTTTGCTACTTTCGGTGTCAATCCAGAGCTCTTCAGCGCGATCATGGCAACGAAGGAGTTTGGTCTTCAAGCTGGCGAATTTGGATTGCTAGGTAGCGTGATTGCACTTGGTTCTCTTACAGCCACTCTCTTCGCCACCAAACAAGAGCACGGGCCTGGACTTCGCCGCGTTATCAAGTTCGCGATTTTTACTGGCTTTGCTCTCATTCTCTCGGCATTCATGCCTACCTATCTCCTCTATGCAATGGCGCTGCCAATCTATGGTTTTGGAATGCTCACCACTGCGGTGGCTGCCAACACCACGATTCAATTTGCGACCGCACCGGAGGTTCGCGGTCGAGTCTTTGGTCTCTACCTTGCGGTGTGGCTCGGCTTCGCACCCGGGAGCGCTCCGCTACTTGGTTGGATCACTGAGCATTTTGGGGCCCGAGTCGCGGTGGCCTTCGGTGGCGCAGTCGTAATCCTGGGTGTCTGTGCTGTCGCATGGCGCTATCGAGGGCGCCTGGATCCACCCCAGGACATCTCCATTCGCGAGTGAACTAGCAACCAGGGCAGGGAAA
>CAZPIJ010000036.1:3392-5044 GCA_964586805.1 uncultured Bifidobacterium sp.
GGGTGGGTAATCCCACATATTTTTGCCCTTACCGCTCTGACCTGCATATATGTTCTCCACAGGTCAAAATTCCCAGGCTTTCGAGAGGGGTTTGGCTTCGCCTTCACCTCCCATCTTTGGCATCCTTGAAGCCTTCCCCCAACCATGAAGCGGCCGTTACTGGCCGGCTCAAGGCGTGCCACGGCAGATCGTGGTGGCACGGAAAGCGCGAAAGGAGGCGAAGGCCAATGGTGCAACGAAAGCTCCGGCTGCACGCAGTTGCGATCACCCTTGCCCTCGCCCTGCTCCCTCTGAGCCAGCAAGTAGCCACGGCAGCTGAGGCTGATTCTCAAGGAGCCTCGCCGGTGAGCGAGAGTTCGCTCTCTGTCGTTGAGCCGGCAGCTCCGGTGACCGGTGGAGCGGCAGGTACTACGCAGACAAGCACAACTGCAGGGCAGGCAGAGCAGACAGAGCAGGGTTCCCAAGCCCGACTTGTCGCAGCGACCGAGGTCCTCACCTCCGGCAGGCTTACCGCACTCAATCTTGCCTCTGTTGCGCGAAGCGCGTATCTCGTGCAGAAGGCAAAAACGCGAAATGGTGCACGCGCTGTCGGAAAGTTGTTGGCGAAAGAGAATTATGGGTGGACGGGCAAGCAATGGACCTGTCTCGATAAGTTGTGGATCAAAGAGAGCCAGTGGACTTATACCTCGCACAACAAAAGAACTGGTGCTCATGGAATTCCACAAGCATATCCAGCAACGAAATATGAATACATGGGAAGTGATTGGCGCAAGAATCCCGTCACTCAAATTATGTGGGGTTTGCGATACATCGATATCCGTTACGGCACTCCATGTCGTGCACTGAGCACCTTCTATCGAATTAAGATGTACTAAATACAACGAGCAAGTGTTAGAACGGTATTAATTAGGTCGCTTTCCGATAGTGACCATCTTTTCGCGCTCTGCATAAAAATCATTACCTTTATCATCCACGACGATGAAGGCGGGGAAATCTTCGACCTCGATTCGCCAGACTGCTTCCATACCTAACTCTGCATAGTCAACGACTTCTACCTTCTTGATGCAATCCTGGGCTAATCGAGCGGCAGGTCCGCCAATCGAACCTAGATAGAACCCACCAAATTTCTTACAAGAATTTGTCACCGCAGTTGAACGATTTCCCTTTGCAAGCATGATGAAAGATCCACCAGCTTGCTGGAACGCCTCGACATAAGAGTCCATGCGCCCGGCCGTTGTTGGCCCGAAAGAACCAGAGACATAACCTTCGGGTGTCTTTGATGGTCCTGCATAGTAAATTGCATAATTCTTGAAGTATTCGGGGAGTTCTTCCCCCTTTTCTAGTCGCTCTTTGATCTTGGCATGGGCCAGATCTCGAGCCACGATCAGCGTGCCAGTGAGCGAAAGTCGAGTTTTGACTGGGTATTGGGTGAGCTGGGCCCGAATTTCGGCCATAGGTCTATTCAAATCCACGGCAACAACCTCATCATCAAGATGACTGCTTGTTGTCTCGGGTAGGAAGCGAGCAGGGTCGCGCTCAAGTTTCTCGAGGAATATGCCCTCTCGGGTGATCTTGGCCAGGGCCTGTCGATCTGCCGAACACGAGACGGCAATAGCAATCGGAAGTGATGCGCCATGGCGAGGCAGTCGAAT
>CAZPIJ010000036.1:5144-12106 GCA_964586805.1 uncultured Bifidobacterium sp.
CTTCCGCCGCCTTTGGCAATGTATAGCAACTGATACTCGTCATGATGTTTGGTATCAACGGCAATCTCAATCTGTGCAGGCAAATTAGTGCCGGTGTTCTTCTCTTCCCACATCGTTATCGGTGCCATTTGGCTATAGCGAAGATTCAATCGGGTGTATGCGTCATAGATGCCGTGCGCAATTGCTGTCTCATCGCGACCCTCGCTAAGGACATGCTGGCCACGCTTTCCCATCACCAACATAGTTCCTGTGTCCTGACACATCGGAAGGATTCCACCGGCTGCGATATTTGCATTCTTGAGAAGATCAAGTGCGACAAACCGATCATTCGGGGATGCCTCTGGATCGTCGATGATATTTCGCAATTGTTGCAAGTGCGATGGTCGAAGGTAGTGCTGAATATCATGTACCGCTTCTTCAGTTAACTTACGGAGCGCATCTTGAGTCACCGTTATGAAGGTTCGTCCAGCGGCCTCGGAGAGGCTCACACCTTCAGTGGTGATGAGGCGATATTCGGTCTGGTCGTGGCCAAGGGGAAGTAAGTCTTCGTAAGCAAACTCTGGCGTCATGAGTAAAAGAATACGCCTCTGTTATTGGTTACGGTTATGGCACACATCTCATTTACTCGGGCGGTTTTCAAGTCGTTCCTTCGCCGCATCGAGCCATTCATTGCAGATTCTTGCAAGCTCTTCGCCTCGCTCCCAAAGGGCGATGGCGTCCTCGAGTGATGTACCACCTGCTTCGAGTTTGGCCACGATCTTGGTAAGTTCATCGCGCGCCTGTTCGTAAGTAGGTTGCTTCTTTTTTTCCGCCATCACTTCCCCTTCACTTTGCTCTCGTTGATTACCTCTACGGTCAATTCACCTTTGGCCAACCTCACTGCTAATTGATCAGAAACAAGGACATCCTTGGAGTTAGTCACTACTCGACCTTTCTTTTGGATAACCGCATATCCTCTTTTTAAAGTTGAGAGCGGTGAGAGCGCAGTGATTTGCGCTTTGATTTCTTTGACTTCACTCTTGGCTTCCCGAAGAAGCGCCGTAATTGCTCTCTTGGCATCGCTACTGAGGATTTTTACTTCATCGCGACGAATCGAAATAATTGTCAAGGGATCCTTGAGCACTGGCCTACTTGATAGCGCAGTAATTTTTGATAACTCTAATTCGATGATAGAGCTCATTCGCTTCGATAATCGATTGATGAGTTGTTCGGTTCGCTCCTGCTCCTCAACGAGGCTTGGTACTACGCGTTTGGCTGCATCCGTTGGCGTGGATGCTCGTAAGTCTGCAACCAGATCAAGTAGGGGCGAATCTTGTTCATGACCGATTGCACTCACAATTGGCGTCGAGAGAGTGGCAACCAAACGAATGAGCGATTCATCAGAGAATGGAAGTAAGTCCTCGAATGACCCTCCGCCTCGAGTCACGATGATCACATCGACATCGGCGAGAGTGTCGAGCTCCACTAGCGCTCGTGAGACTTCAACGACGGCAGTGCTTCCTTGCACAGCAACTTCGCGGATCTCGAATGCCATACCTGGCCAGCGCCGTCGAACATTCTCTACGACATCTTTTTCAGCAGCGCTCGCGCGGCCACAGATCAGACCAATCTTTCGCGGGAGAAAGGGCAGCTGCTGCTTCCGTTCTGATGCGAATAAACCCTCTGCGGCGAGTAGATTTTTTAGTTGTTCTAGACGAGCGAGCAATTCACCAAGGCCCACCTGGCGAATTTCGCGGGCCATGAGTGAGAGCGTGCCACGAACTGCATACCAATTAACTTTGGCATAGGCGACGATGCGTGCATTTTCTGGCAAAGGATCAATCGATTCGAGAATCGAACGGTGACAGGTCACTTGCAAAGACATATCAACACTGGTGTCTTTCAGCCGGATAAATGCCATCTGTGAACCTGGTCGAAGAGTGATTTCTGCTACTTCGCCCTCAACCCAGACTGGCCCTAACCTGCCGACATACTCGCCGATTGACTCGGAAACCACGCGAACTGGAAGTGGTTCCTCAGAGCTGCTATCGATCATGGAGTAAGGGTAATCGTGCCTTCTTCTTGACGCGCGATGGCTCGTGAGCGATTAGGCTACGGGTATGTCGTCAAAACGAGTCTTGCTCGCTGCGCCACGAGGTTACTGTGCAGGCGTCGATCGAGCAGTTGTCACGGTTCAGAAGGCTCTGGATCTCTATGGCGCTCCGGTCTATGTCCGCAAGCAGATTGTGCATAACAAGCATGTCGTAGAAACCCTCGAAAAGCGTGGTGCGATATTTGTCGATGAGACCGACGAGGTTCCCGAGGGCGCAACGGTCATTTTCTCGGCACATGGAGTCTCGCCTGCCGTGCACGAGAGCGCTCGCGAACGAAATCTCAAAACTATCGATGCCACCTGCCCCTTGGTGACGAAGGTCCACCAGGAAGCACGCCGGTTTGCCGCCGAGGATTATCAAATTCTCTTGATTGGCCACGAAGGGCACGAAGAGGTCGAAGGGACCGCGGGTGAAGCACCCGAACATGTGCAGTTGATTGATAAACCAGAGGATATCGATGGTTTAACGATAAAAGATCCGAGCAAGTTGATTTGGCTATCACAGACGACTTTGAGTGTGGATGAGACGATGAGTACCGTCAAGGCACTCAAGGATAAATTCCCACTCCTTAATGATCCACCAAGTGATGACATCTGCTATGCCACTCAAAATCGTCAACTAGCTGTTAAAGAGATTGCACCAATGAGTGATCTGGTGTTAGTGGTGGGTTCACGGAACTCATCAAATTCAGTTCGACTCGTCGAAGTTGCCCTCGAGGCTGGCGCGAAAGCCTCATATCTCATCGACTATGCACATGAGATGAAGGAAGAGTGGCTTGAAGGGGTTCTTACTGTCGGCGTCACGAGCGGCGCTTCGGTCCCTGAGATCTTGGTTGAAGAGTTGCTTGCTCGTTTGAAGGAGTATGGGTTTGACGATGTCGAAGTGACTACAAAAGCAGAGGAGCATCTACTCTTCTCGATGCCACCAGAGCTCAGGAAGGATCTGAAGGCTGCTGGCCTTTCGTAGTGTGACGGCGCTCTGAGATAAAGAAATATGCCCAGCTAATAATCGTGGTGATAAGCAACCACGGGGCAAGTCGTGCAAGATTCGAGACGATCGCCACAATAAGTGCGGTGGGCGCAAGACCTTTGCTAAAGAGTGTTGCAACCAGGAGCGTTCCGGTCAGTGCAAGCGGGGGTGTGACTACCGCGGTAAATAGCGTGCCACTTCGACCTAACTTGATTGCTGCGAAGAAGAGCAGGAGTAAGACTATGCCGGTGATTCTGCCTGGTTGACCCGAGAGAAAATTTTCGAAGCTCTGCACGATAAAGAGGCCGACGAGATAGAGCGCCACAATGCCGGGAGAGGTCAGGCCGCGACCTTGGATGATAGGTCGACCTTTCACTTGAATATCAAGGGATTTCATCGCCTACCTCCATTCTGATTTCGGCTCTCATTCTGAACCTGAGCTGGGCCCTGTTCTGGGCTCTGTTCTGGGCTCTGCTCCCCAGTCGTGAAGTCTAATTCATCAGCAGATTCAGCAGAGTCCTGTGGAGCAATTGCACGGAGCTCGCTATCAATCGAAGTGATCGCGGAGAGCTCTTTGCCAGTAGGCGCACCAAGCTTGCTCATCTTACGCGCAGGAACCAGGAGATGATTTTCGGCAGAAGCGACCAATTCGTTAAATGATCGTTCGGCGCTCTTGATTTTCTCACCTAAATTCTCGATCCGTTCATGGACCTTACCCACTCTTTTGAGTAATTCACCGGCCAGGGTGCGAATCTCATCGGCATTTCGAGCAAGATCATGGCGCGAGTATCCATAGGCGATGGTGCGTAAGAGAGCGAGCATCGTCGTAGGCGTTGCGATTACTACATTCTTTGAAAATGCCTTCTGAAGTAGTAGGGAATCAGCCTCGAGCGCCTCACTCAGAATGGATTCGAAGGGAGCGAAGAGGACGACGAAGTCAGGTGAGCTCCCGCTCTTTTCATATCCTCGTTTAGCGAGAGCATTGATATGGTGAAGCAGATCCTTTGCGTGTGATGCCATAAGTTCTGCTCGTTGGTTAGAGTCGTCGGCGCCGATACCATCCCAGAAGCGATCGAAGGGAAATTTCGAATCGACAAAGATTTCGGTTCCACCAGGCATCTTGATAGTGATGTCGGGTTTGGAAATCTCACCCTCGCTCACCCGATGCTCTTGTCGCTCAAAGTGGATTCCTTCACTTAAGCCCGAACTCTCGAGAATCATTTCGAGTTGCGCCTCACCCAGTTGACCGCGGCTCTGTGCTTTCGAGAGCGCACCGGCAAGCTTGGCCGTCTCAAGGACTAAGCGCTCATTCTTCTCGCTCATACTCTTTATCTGTTCTTTGATCTGCGCTTCGACCTCGGCTCGTTTGAGTTCGGCGGCTTGAGTCTTCTCGGTGAGTTGCGCCATACCGGAATTGACCGAGCGAAGGAGCTCATCAAGGCGCGCGCCTGCCTCTCGGCTAGAGCTGTTCTCCTCTAGCTGGCGCTGGTAGATGGCGCTCTCGCGCCGCATCAATAAATAGGTGATGGCAACCCCGAGCGCCAGGCCAGAGAGGGCGCCGATAGCCAGTGCGATAGGAGGATTCATGGGCCAATCGTGTCAGGCAGGGGTGACAAAGCCCCGTAGGCTCTACTCCTCGTGAGCCTCTCCATCGGAATCGTCGGTCTGCCTAATGTGGGTAAGTCGACCCTATTTAATGCCCTCACCAAGAACCAGGTCCTGGCCGCCAACTACCCCTTTGCCACCATCGAGCCCAATGTCGGAGTTGTCGGAGTTCCCGACGAGCGCCTTGCCGTGCTTGCCAGGATCTTCAATTCAGAGCAGATCATTCCCGCCTCGGTCTCGTTCGTGGATATCGCAGGTATTGTCAAAGGCGCATCCGAGGGAGCCGGCCTTGGCAATAAATTCTTAGCAAATATCCGAGAGGCCGATGCAATCTGTCAGGTGGTTCGAGTCTTCAATGATGGAGATGTGGTCCATGTCGATGGCAAAGTCGACCCGCTCTCGGACATCGAGACCATCAACACCGAATTAGCGCTCGCCGACTTACAGACGATCGAGAAAGCGCTGCCGCGATTAGAGAAAGAGGCACGGCAGCAGAAAGAGCGTGCTGCACAAATCGAGGAAATCAAGCGTGCAGAATTGGCTTTGCAGCAAGGTACCTTGATTTCAGCGACCTCGCTCGATAAATCTCTACTCAAAGAATTACATCTACTGACTGCAAAACCATTTATCTATGTATTCAATGTTGATGCAAGTGAACTGAGTGATGAAGAGTTGCAAAAGAAGTTACGCGCTCAGGTCGCTCCAGCAGAGGCAATTTTCCTCGACGCGAAGACTGAGGCCGATTTAGCAGAACTCGATGAAGCCGATGCGATGGAGTTGCTCGAATCAATCGGGCTGAAAGAACCAGGACTTCGCACACTTGCGCGAGTGGGATTTAAGACTCTTGGCCTTCAAACTTATCTCACCGCCGGGCCAAAAGAGGCTCGTGCATGGACGATTCATCAGGGAGATACAGCACCTGTTGCAGCTGGTGTGATTCACACTGATTTCCAGAAAGGTTTTATCAAGGCCGAGGTTGTCTCATTTGAAGATCTCGTTACAGCAGGTTCATTGGGCGAAGCCCGTACGAAAGGAAAGGTTCGCATGGAAGGCAAGGATTATGTAATGCACGATGGCGATGTAGTGGAATTTAGGTTCAATGTCTAACAGCGCTGAGAAGAAATTCCGCGATGATCTGCGCAATATCGCCATCATCGCCCATGTCGACCACGGAAAGACCACTCTGGTCGATGCCATGCTCTGGCAATCTGGCGCTTTCGCAGCCCACAAAGAGAAGGGCGAGGGGGACGATCGAGTCATGGACTCGATGGATCTCGAGCGTGAAAAAGGGATCACCATTCTTGCAAAGAACACCGCTATCAAGCGGGGTGAAAAGACCATCAACATCATTGATACGCCTGGCCACGCTGATTTTGGTGGCGAAGTCGAACGCGGGCTCGAGATGGTCAATGGTGTGTTGCTCCTGGTTGATGCGTCCGAGGGGCCGTTGCCACAAACGCGATTCGTGCTCCGAAAGGCGTTATCTAAAGATCTTCCTGTGATTCTTGTGATTAATAAGGTCGATCGTCCAGATTCGCGGATTGCTGAAGTTGTCGATGAGACATACGAACTCTTTTTGGATTTGGATGCCGACGAGAAGCAGATTGATTTTCCTATCGTCTATGCGAGCGCAAAAGCAGGGCGAGCGAGCCTGGAGCGACCTGAGAATGGTGGTATGCCAAAGGAGAGCAACCTCGATCTGCTCTTTGAGACCATCTACAACACAATTCCAGCGCCGACATATACCGACGGGGCAGTGCTGCAAGCGCAGGTGACCAACCTCGATGCTTCACCATATCTTGGTCGGCTAGCAATTTGTCGCGTGCACCAAGGAACAATTCGCAAGGGGCAACAAGTTTCGTGGATAAAGGTCGATGGCAGCATCGAGCGGGCAAAAGTAGTCGAACTTCTTATGAACGATGGCTTGGAGCGACAATCAGTCGAGAGCGCCGGTCCTGGTGACATCATCGCCGTTGCCGGATTCGAGACGATCACTATCGGCGAGACTCTTGCAGATCCAGAGAACCCGCAAGCGCTGCCACTAATCACCGTCGATGAACCATCGATTTCGATGACTATCGGAATCAATACCGCGCCCCTTGCTGGACAAGAAGGAAAGAAACTCACCGCCCGCTTGGTGAAAAATCGTCTCGATGCCGAGTTGGTCGGCAATGTTTCGCTTCGATTGTTGCCAACCGAACGACCTGATACTTGGGAAGTTCAAGGTAGAGGTGAGCTGCAACTTGCAGTTCTGGTAGAAATCATGCGCCGCGAGGGCTTCGAATTAACTGTGGG
>CAZPIJ010000037.1:0-12033 GCA_964586805.1 uncultured Bifidobacterium sp.
GCGACAACCCGCTTAGAAGGCGGGTGCTCTATCCGACTGAGCTACGGGCGCAAAAGTAGAGCGAAATGCTCTCTAATTCTATCGGTTAAAAGATGTATCCCTCGGAGCGATAAAGTGGTGCCATGGCTGAGTTCATTTACACGATGAAGAAGGCGCGCAAGGCGCATGGCGACAAGGTGATTCTCGATGATGTCACCTTGATGTTCTTGCCCGGCGCCAAGATTGGTGTTGTCGGTCCTAATGGCGCGGGTAAATCGACGGTCCTGCAGATTATGGCTGGACTGCAGCAACCATCGAACGGCGAGGCTTATCTCACCCCGGGATACACCGTCGGAATTCTGTTGCAAGAGCCGCCCCTCAACGAATCAAAAAATGTCTTGGAGAATGTCCAAGAGGGCGTTGCCGACATCATGAATATGCTCGCACGATTCAACGAAATCTCTGAGTTGATGTCAGCCCCTGACGCGGATTACGACAAATTGCTTGCTGAGATGGGTGACCTCCAAGAAAAGCTCGATCACGCTAATGCCTGGGAGATAGATTCACGATTAGAGCAAGCGATGGATGCCCTTCGCTGTCCTCCTCCTGATGCTGATGTAAAGGTGCTCTCTGGTGGTGAGCGACGACGAGTGGCGCTCTGCAAATTACTCTTGCAAGCCCCTGACTTATTATTGCTCGATGAACCGACAAACCATCTCGATGCAGAATCCGTGCTCTGGCTTGAACAGCATCTAGCCAAGTACAACGGAACCGTCGTCGCTATCACGCACGATCGATACTTTCTCGACAATGTTGCGCAATGGATTCTGGAACTCGATCGAGGTCGCGCCTATCCTTACGAGGGTAATTACTCCACCTACCTTGAAACGAAAGCGCAACGATTAAAGATCGAAGGCCAGAAAGATGCTAAGCGCGCAAAACGACTTGCAGAGGAACTTGACTGGGTTAGGCAAAATGCGAAGGGTCGACAGGTCAAGCAGAAGGCACGACTTGCCCGATACGAAGAGATGGCAGCTGAAGCCGAAAAGATGCGCAAACTCGACTTTGAAGAGATTCAGATTCCCCCGGGTCCTCGCTTGGGAAATGTGGTCGTAGAAGTCGAGAACTTGGTCAAGGGTTTTGGCGACCGACTGCTCTTCGATGGACTCTCATTCACCCTCCCTCGCAATGGCATCGTCGGCGTCATAGGTCCCAATGGTGCTGGAAAGACCACGCTCTTCAAGATGATCCAAGGGCTAGAGAAACCAGATAGTGGGTCTATCAAAATCGGAGAGACCGTCTCGATTTCCTATGTCGACCAGAATCGCTCGGGTATCGATCCGAAGAAGACGCTCTGGGAGGTCGTCTCCGAAGGTCTCGACATCATGAAAGTCGGTCAGGTGGAGATTCCGTCTCGTGCATATGTTTCGACATTCGGTTTTAAAGGTCCTGATCAACAAAAGCCGGCCGGTGTGCTCTCTGGCGGTGAGCGAAATCGATTGAATCTGGCGTTGACATTGAAGATGGGTGGCAATCTGCTGCTCCTTGATGAACCGACAAACGACTTGGATGTAGAGACTTTGGGTAGCCTTGAAAATGCGCTCCTAAATTTCCCAGGATGCGCAGTAGTCATCTCGCACGATCGTTGGTTCTTAGACCGAGTAGCCACTCATATTCTGGCCTACGAAGGTGAATCTCAATGGTTCTGGTTCGAAGGAAACTTCGAGTCGTACGAGGCAAATAAAATCGAACGGTTGGGCCCTGAAGCTTCTCGTCCACACCGAGTGACCTATCGAAAGTTGACCCGATGATGCGACATATATACCCACTCCAAGTTCGTTGGGGTGACCTTGATGGTTTCGGTCATGTCAACAACGCTGCCTATCTAACCTATGTACAAGAGGCTCGAGTGGATTTCACGATTTACGCCAGAGAACGCAAGAACCAATCTCCTATCCTCTTCGATATGGTCGTCGCTCGAGCCGAGGTCGATTACATCGCTCCGATCTACGAGGCTGGTGTCAACGCTCATGTTGAGGTCTGGGTACATCGCATCGGTAACTCGTCGTTCGGTTTGAGCTATGAAATTCATGTCGATGGCCAAGTTGTTGCAAAGGCACGCACCGTTCAAGTGACAGTAGACATGCACACCAAAGGATCACGACCTCTTAGCGATGCCGAAAAGGAGTTTCTCCAGGAGTATTTTCACGGTGAGTGAAAACTTCTACGAGCGATTTGGTGGAGCGGCAGCTTTTGAGCGCTTAGCTCATAAATTCTATGAGAATGTGAAGAAGGACGAATTGCTCCGCCCGATGTATCCGGATTCCGATTTCGAAGGTGCGCAACGCCGATTGCAGATGTTTCTCGAACAATATTGGGGAGGCCCACACACCTACTCAGAGGAGCGAGGACATCCACGGTTGCGAATGCGACATGCACCATTTTCGATTGGTCCGGCAGAGCGCGATGCATGGCTTGCCTGCATGAAGCCGGCAGTCGATGCGCTGGGCTTGAGTGATGAGTTGTATGGAGAGTTATGGGGCTATCTAGAAGGCGCGGCTACCTTCATGATCAATCAGTGAACTATTGCGAGTGATTGCCCACTTTCAAGATCTCGCCGTTTCGTAGGTACCAGAGCACACCCTTGTCATCACGGATTGTGGTGATTCGCATGCCGACATTCTCGACTACGCCGCTGATCTCGAGCAGCTCCACGCGATCACCAACTCCATATTGATCCTCGATCAACATGGAAAGTCCCGAGAGGATATCGCGCACGATTGTTTGTGCACCAAGACCGAGTGCGACGCCAACGACGCCGGCCGAAGTCAGCAGCGGTCCAAGATTCAAACCGAGTTGGTCGAGAATCATGGCACCGGCAACGATGAAGGTGAGCGCATTCACTGTGCTCTTCAGGAGCGCACCGATGGTTCGGGCTCGCTCTGCAGCTCGATTCTCAGTTCCGCGGTCAGTCTTAGCAATGAGTTTATTCATCGAGCGGATGATCGCTCGGTTTGCTGAGAACTGCAGAATCAGTGCGATAAGAACAACTGTTGCAATGCGCAGTGGAGCTCCGGAGAACCACTCTGCAAACTGATCGAATGCGCTATTCATTTGCCAGCACCACCATCTTCTGACATCCCTGTCCACTTAGAGAGGAATGCTAGAGAGTCCGCGCTCAAATCTATAGTGCGCGTAAGCGAACGGGCGCCGTGTCCAACATTTCGCTCGGCTCGTATCACAATCGGCCGGTCAGATTCAGGGTTTTGGGCATATTGCAGCGCCGCGCACATCTTCCGCGCATGGAGTGGATCGACTCGAGTGTCGCCATCGAAGACCGTGAACAAAGTCGCTGGATAGCGCTCGCCCACGCGGACTTGATGGTAAGGGGAGTATCCAATCAACCACTCGAACTCTTCTTCGACCTCGGCAGAACCATATTCATCGCTCCAAGTTGCCCCGAGACCGTGGCGCTCGTAACGAATCATGTCCAGAAGTGGTGCGGAACAGAGTACGGCAGCAAAGAGGTCCGGGCGTTGAGTGAGAGCAGCACCAACGAGTAAGCCGCCATTCGAACCACCTTCGATGGCAAGGTGTTCAGGAGTACTCCAACCATTGCTGATGAGGTACTGCGCGGCATAAAGGAAATCATCGAAGACATTCTGTTTCTCACCGCGCATACCTTGCCGATGCCACTCTTCACCCTCTTCATCTCCGCCCCGAATGTTGGCAACAGCCCAAACTCCGCCAGCTTCTACCCAGGCAAGTGCCGTTGCGGAGAATGCAGGATTCAATCCGACGCCAAAGCCTCCGTATCCATACAAGATTGTTGGTCGGGCCTTATCTACGCCATCGTGCTTTGAGAGAATGAACATTCGTACTTGAGTGTCATCAAAGGATGTGTAAGTGATCTGCTGTGCAAAGACCTCTGGGATTGTGATGGCACCAGGCGGGTCAGCATATTTGCGCACCTCGAGAGTGCGGCCATCGAAGGAATAAATTGTGGGTGGTGTGACATGGTCGGTGTAACCAAACCACGCCTCATGTCCTCCTTCAGGACGAACGGAGATTGCAGTGACAGTTCCTAGTCCGGGCAATGGGATTGTGCTCTGTCGCTCGCCAGTCTCCAGTGAATGCACCGTTATTTCGCTCACGGTATGTCTGCTCCAGAGCACCAAGAGCATGCTCGCTGGCATCAGAGGTCCATCAAGGACCGCCCAACCTGAAAGCACTGCTTCGGGATCCTCAGGAACTAGGTCACGCCACTCTGCAGATTCACCGACAGATAAGAGAGTGGTTGGAGAGGAGATACAGATTCGCCCTCGCGGGGCATCAAAGTTTGTGCCGATAAGTATTCGGCCATCGCGCAATGGCTCAAGTGAAGTTTGCGCATCACTTTCAGCGCTCTGAATAAGTATGAACTTTGGTGCACTGGGTGCAGAAGTGTGTAGATCAGCAAGCCAGAGATCATTTCTTGGCTCAGTGCCTGCACTGGCGCTCAAGGTGAGCCAGCGACCATCCATAGAGAGACTTACGCCGTAGTAATTCGTCATCTCCAATCCGGAGCCGAAGACTTCGATATCTTCTTCAGGGTTGCTTCCGACAATATGAAAGTAGACTCTACGGTGGTATTGCCGCTCCTGGTCTTTGAGTAACTCTGGAGCAAGGCGACGAACATAATAAAACGCTTTGCCCCCTGGCAACCATGCGATTGGTGAATACCGGGCCCGATCAATTGGTCCATCGATCACTTCGTGCGTTTCAACATCCATCACATAGAGGGTGCTCTCTTCGGTTCCACCCGTGGAGAGTTGATACGCAAGTTGATCGCCCTCTTTTGAGGGTTGCCACGCATCTAATGTGGTGGTGCCACCAGGATTGATAGCTAACGGATCGATGAGTACTTCGACCTCGCTCTCCAGATCTCTGCGCGTGTAGAGAATGCCGAGCTCTTCACTTGCTCTCCGGCGCATGAAGAACTCACGAGTTCCTCGCCAGGATGGGCTTGAGCGATAACCAGCGCCCATTAACTCTCGAAGGCGAGCGCTCCATTGCTCGCGCCCAGGGAGCGCGGCTATCTGGCTCTGCCAGAGCGCATCTTGCTCACTGCCCCATTCACGGACTCGATCGCTATCGCCGGCCTCTAGCCATCGATAGGGATCGGCTACCTGGCGGCCAAAGAGCTCGTCAGAGATGTTCTCGCGCGCGCTCGGGGGGTATCTCACGGCGTAAGCCTAGGGAAGATTGAGCGGAAAAGTTAACGAATTCTCAGGTTTTAGCCGCGTCAGTACTGGAGTTCTCTCCGATACCTCAGCAAGATATCGCCATCGGGTGGTTCCCGAGTTCCAGAGGGGAGTAGTGATGCCTAACGCCCTAGTCCTCAACGCGACCTTTGAACCGCTCTGTGTCGTATCTGAGAGACGTGCGTTAGTTCTTGTCCTTAATCATCGAGCAGCGGTGATTGAAGAGTCTGGAACTTTTATCCAACACCCAGCCGGTGATATTTCGCTGCCAACTGTCATTCGATTGCAACGCTATGTCCGGGTTCCGTATCGCAATTCGGTGCCACTCACCAGGCGCGCAATCTTCGCTCGCGATGGCGGCAAATGTGTCTATTGCCAAGCTCCGGCAGCGAGCATCGATCATGTGATGCCGCGCTCTCGTGGTGGCGGCCACACCTGGGAAAATGTGGTCTCAGCATGTCACCGCTGCAATCATGCGAAAGCTGATCGCACCCTGAAAGATCTTGGTTGGAAACTCAAGCGCCCGCCCCATGAACCCTCGGGAGCAGCGTGGCGAATCCTGGGAACAGGGCGTGCCGACCCGCGCTGGGTTCCATACCTTGAACCATTTGGTGTTGCTGCACAGCGAGCATAACTTTCACTTACTTTTCTCCTTTGAGATAGATTGGGCTAACTATGACGAGAAGAAAAAGATCAGTACGGCAGATCATCGCGCAGACCCTAACTGGTCTAGCAATCGCACTCTTGGCTCAACCATCATGGGCAGTCCCGCAAGAGGGAACTCCAGATCCAGGTGAGGGCCTCACTGCATTCCAAACCATCCTGTACTTTCTCTTAGCCCCATTGGGACTCTTCCTCACCATCGTGGTCGTTGGTTATGCCATCCATCGACCTCGTGAGAGACGAAGCACCAGCGGCAATGTATTAACGGAGATCAATTGAGTAACCAAATTGAGACTTTTATCGAGGTAAAACTGAGTGAGCGCAATCAGGTCAATGTGCTCTTCCGCTACATCCTCATCGTGCCGGTGTTGATTTTTGCCGCCGCCTTCTCTCCGAACAGCACAGAGTGGGCCGGAATCGGTATAGGCGTCATTGTCCTTCCTGTGCTGCTGGCAATCGTCTTTAGAGGTGTCTACCCAAGTTATGCGCTTCGCTTTAATCAAGCCATCCTGGAGCTTTCAACACGAATCACCGCATACGCATTGCTTCTTAACGATAACTATCCATCAATCGAGGGAAATAGTTCGGTTCGCGTGCTCTTTCCTGAGGTCGATGGTGGAAAGAAACTCAATCGTCTGCTCCCGTTGGTCAAATGGCTTCTGGCAATTCCGTTGTACATAGTCGGAATCATTTACACGATCTATGGGTTGATCATGCTGATAGTCGGTTGGTTTGCCGTGATCTTCACTCGAGAGTTGCCACAAGCATGCGCTGAGGTGCTCTTTGGTGTCACACGCTTCTGGAATCGAGTGTTGGGATATGCATTTTTACTCGTCACCGACGAGTACCCAAGCTTTACTCTCAAGGAATAAAAGCGCAGCCGCTCAGAAGCGAGCATCGACTTTCTGAGCGTTGAGTGCGCGTGCAAGCGCATCACGATTCTCGCTCACAAATCGTCGAAGCGCTGCTGGTGCATCCTTGCCCGCTCCAGCCAACCACTTTTCTGACTTCTCCAGGACAAGTTGATTGACTTGGTATGAAGGGTAGAAACCGGTGACGATAGTCGAGGCTAATTCGTAAGAGAGTTTTTCCCATACGGTTGCTAAAGAATCGAAATACCGGTCGATGTATGCCTTGGTCAATTCCCGTTGTAGTGGGCGATTAAAGCCTGCAATCGTCGCATCGTGAATGTGGTTTGAAAGTTCGCCACCCATAGCATCGGCCCAGGCCTTCTCTTTTGCCTCGGGAGTTGGCATTGAGGCTCGTGCTGATGCTGCATATTTATGGCCACTTGCTGTGTTATCGCGCTCGAGCTCCGCATCGATTTTCTCGCTACCGATCTTGCCGCGCTCAGCAAGGCAATTAATGAAGTGCCAACGGAGATCTGCATCGACAACTAGCCCTGGAAGTCTGCCATCGAGCATGTCCTTGACTCGCGAGTGTTGTCGATCGGAGAAGGCGAAGGATGCGAAGGAGCGCGCATATTGCAACTGCATGTCGCTGCCTTCCTGCGCTTGCTCTAGGAGAATCTCAGTGCCATTGGCCACTTGTTCCCGAACCTTGTCGCGATTCTCATCGGATGCATACAACTCCACAGCCGTGCCTAGTTGCAGCAAAGTCATGGAGACCACGGAGACATCTTTTTCTGTAGAGAGTCCGGTGACTGCCATCGGAACATATTCGCTTGCGCTTAATTCACCATCTCGGAGCATGTCCCATGTGGCCGACCAGCAGAGCGCTCGAGTAAGTGGTTCCTCGACGCCTGAGAGTTTAGAGATGAGAGTTTTGACAGATTTCGCATCGAATCGGATCTTGCCGTAGGAGAGATCGCCATCATTGATCAAGAGCAGGTCGCCCTCTCTCTCGCCTTTGAATGCATCGACCGTCGTTGCTGCACCAATCACATCGAGTTCGTGGCTCTTGCGGCGAAGAAGTTTCTCGCCAACAAGATCATAAATACCGACTGACATTCGATGGGGGCGGAGCTCCTTCGAGCCAACAGGCATCTTTGGTGGTTCTTGTTTGACAACGACCGAGGAGTAGTTGCCGCCATCAACGGTGATCTCGGGGCGCAGTGTGTTCACGCCCGCTGTACATAACCAGGTATCCACCCATGGCTTGAGCGAGCGTCCGCTAGTTGCCTCTAGCTCTACCAGCAAATCATTGAGCGTGGTGTTCTTCCATGCATGCTTTGCAAAGTACTTCTTCAATGCGGCAACAAAATTCTCCTTGCCGACATGGGCTACGAGCTGCTGAAGAACCGAGGCTCCTTTTGCATAGGTAATGCCATCGAAGTTGGTACGGACCGCCTCGAGATCATGCATATCGACAACGATTGGGTGAGTGGAGGAGAGCTGATCCTGGCGATAGGCCCAATTTTTTCGCTCAGCGTTAAATGTGGTCCACGAATTTTTGAATTTCGTGGCATCGGCGAGCGCGGTGTAGGAGGCCCACTCCGCAAATGACTCGTTGAGCCATAGATCATCCCACCACGACATCGTCACCAAATCGCCAAACCACATGTGTGCCATCTCGTGCAGAATGACATTGGCACGCCAGTTGTAATTTTTGTCGGTGACTTTGCTGCGGAAAACAAAATAATCTTCTGCGAAAGTGACACACCCAGCATTCTCCATCGCACCAGCATTGAATTCAGCAACCGCAAGTTGATCGTACTTATCAAACGGATAAGCCAGACCGAATTCGCGCTCGAAGTACTCAAATCCTTGCTTGGTGATCAGAAATATCTCGCTAGCATCTAAATGTTTTGCAAGAGATTTACGGCAGTAGATTCCCAAAGGCACTTCTTTGGCGCCTTTGTAGAGATCGAACTCTTTGTGATACGGACCAGCAACCAATGCGGTGATATAGGTGGACATCACGGGAGTGGTGGTGAATTCTGTCTTCTTCTTATTGTCAGCGAGTGCGTCAATCTGAGCAACAGGGTTATTCGAGATCACTTCCCAATGTGCAGGAGTGATCGCCGAGAGTGTGAACGAGGCTTTGAGATCGGGTTGGTCAAAGCAGGCATACATTCTGCGAGCGTCGGCCACCTCGAATTGGGTGTAGAGATAAACTTCCGAATCGGCTGGGTCGACGAACCGATGGAGCCCTTCACCGCTTACTGAATAGATCGCTTCGAGGTCGACGATAAGGGTGTTCTCGGCCTGCAGATTGGTTAGGTGAATGCTCTCGCCATCGAATGCGGCGTCATCAAGTGCAGCACCATTTAGTGTGGCGCTCACCATACTTTTTCCTACTGCATCGATGAATGTGCCTACTCCAGGAGTGCTACTGCGGAATTTGACGGTGGTCTTCGCGCGAAAGGTCTCTGCACCAGTGGTTAGGTCGAGATCGACTTGGTAGCTATCGACGGTGATGTGCGCAGATCGTGCGAGCGCTTCTTCGCGGGTGAGGTTTACTCCGGGCACGGGGGCTCCTTTTCCAGGGTCAAATGCGCCACTATCCAACCACCAGAGCGAGAAATCTGTCCCATTGGTGGCACCCTTGCCTTATGGAGCGCACCGAGAACTCAGGGCACCCGAATTCGATCCGCACATACAAATTGCGCGGCGCGCGGATCACCCCAGCCCAGGAGGGGGCTATCGAGCGACTGGGTAACCGATTTCTCATCCCAATTTCGCAGAGCCAGATTGATATCCGGCTGCTCTTTCCTGAGGCGAAGCGGCGCGTGCTGGAGATTGGCAGCGGAATGGGCGAGGCGACGGCGTCGATGGCAGCTGCCGATCCGGAGAGCGCAATCATTGCTATAGAGGTTCATCGACCTGGGGTGGGTTCACTACTCTGGCGAATCGAGAGATTAGGGCTAACCAATCTTCGTATCGTGCATGCTGATGTGAACGAGGTACTGCGCGAGCGGTTCACCGACGGAAGTTTCGATGAGATTCGAATTTATTTCCCAGACCCATGGCCGAAACTGCGCCATCACAAGCGACGGTTGCTTCAGGGAGAATTCTTGTCGCTCTTGGCTTCAAAACTTCGAAGTGGTGGGCTCTTGCACATTGCGACGGATTGGCAGCCATACGCTCACTGGATCACCAGCGAGTTCACTCGCTCGAAAGATTTCGAAGGGGGAGTTGTTGCTCGACCAGAACAGCGGCCACTCACACGATTCGAAGAACAGGGAATCACCAAAGAACACCTAGTGACTGATTTCTTTTACTACAAAAGATGATTTACAGCGGAGGGAGCTTCTTGCTCTCCTCGTAGTGAGAGATCATGTCGATTCGTCGGGTATGACGATCTTCATTGGAGTAGTCAGTGGTTATGAACGCATCGACAATCTCCAACGCCTCTTTTTCAGAGTGCATGCGCTCGCCGATAGATAGGACATTTGCGTTGTTATGTTGTCGCGCCAGTTTTGCGATTTCGGGTTTCCAGGCCAGCGCTGCGCGGATGCCAGAAACTTTGTTTGCAGAGATTTGTTCGCCGTTTCCAGAGCCACCCAGGACGATGCCAAGGGTGCCAGGTTCGGCTGCGACAGCCTCTGCGGCACGGAGACAAAAAACGGGGTAATCATCGAGCGCTTCATATTCGAAAGGACCATGGTCGACCACTTCGTGGCCATTGAGGTGAAGGTGGCTAATGATGAGGGTCTTATATGCGAATCCGGCGTGATCGCTTGCGATATGGATTTTCATGGGGGGATACTCTCAGAAAAGAGTGAAGACGCGGTGCATTTTCTGGTGCACGCGCGCCTTCACTCTTCTAGAGAGGGTATGTATGAAGTTATGCAGCCTTCTTTGTTGTGACGGTCTTGACCTGCTTGACGACTACCTTGCCCTTGCCCTTGCTCTTGGCGCTGGAAGTGCTGGCGTTTGCAGAAGGAGAAGCTGCAGGCTTTGGTGCAACTACCTTGCCCTTGGCCTTGCCCTTTTGCGTCATCGAACCTCGTACCTCAGGCCCCTTGCGAACACTGGATACTTCGGCGGTGATGCGCTCAGTGAGGCCGGTCTTTCGCTCGGTAGCTTGAGCTTCCGTTAGTCGACCCGCTGCAACATCGGCTGTGATGCGATCTGTTGCCTCTTTGACGAGCGCGGCGATGAGTGCATCTTTCTTATCACCGGCAATCGCTGCGAGTGTCTCGCCTGCCTTGAGGCGAGTTTCGATATCGGCCCAGGCAACGCCAACGGTGTCCGAGATTAGTTTCTCGTGCGCTGCTTTTCGTGCTTCTGCTGCTGCTTTAGCTGCGGCAGGTGCATTGATGATCGCCTTGGAAATTGCATCGGATTGTGCTTGCGTAATGGTTCCTGCTGTGACTAGCTCTGCAAGGACTGCTTCGAGCCCTGCGCCACCATCTCGTGGCCCCATATCTCTACCGAAATCTCCATCATCATCGCGATCACCCATGGGTCCGCCCATCGGTCCACCCTTATGCATGCCGCCTTTTTGTCCGCCCATCGGTCCACCCTGAATGTCCTTGGCAAATGCTGTGGCGCCGGCGCCGAGGGTGAGAGCTGCTACTGCAGCAAGTGCAGTGAGCTTGATGCTCTTCTTCATCTAGTACTCCTTTATGTTCATCGTTCACCAGGGCCTCGCACCCCGCTGATAACCCGAAGGTTTCCCTACCTCTCTGTGGAGAGTAAGCGGGAAGTCTTAGAGGCGTTTGTGAATATCCGCTGGTCAGGCTGGCGCTCTGGGGAGCGGTAGTTCGCGAGTTAGATGGCTAAAGTCCAGGTATCAGGCGGTTTCTGACGGTTGTCAACGGAGAGTAATCGGTCTTCACTTGGAGTGACGCTCAGGTGGTTCTCAGTTACACGGCCGAGATTCCCCAACGCACCTAAGCCGTGGAGGCTTTCGTGAGTCGTTCAACTTCCCCTATTTCTTCTTTACTTGCTCATCGATTTTTACTGATCCTTGTTTTAATCTCAGGGCTCGCGTTTGTTGAGATGGATAGCGCCTTTGCGACTAATGTAAAAAAGAAATCTGCAAAGAGCATCGCGCCAAAAATTACTAAGCGCACAAGTGCATCTGCGCTCCCCAATACTTTACTCAATGGTTTAGGAGCACCGAGTGCATCACTAGGAATCAACGGTGATTTCTACATTGACACGCTTTCTATGAATATCTATGGTCCCAAGAAAAAGAATGCGTGGCCTGTGCCGAAAAGTTTGGTTGGACCACAAGG
>CAZPIJ010000038.1:0-1817 GCA_964586805.1 uncultured Bifidobacterium sp.
GGAGGTCTACCGCCGGTTGCAGGCAGAGTGAGTCCTGGAGGAAGTTGGAGAGGTTGTGCAGCGCCGCCAGCATCACCTGTATGAGCAGAGCGCGCACTTCCAGTGTGAGCAGAGCTGCCATTACCAGTGTGAGCAGAGCCCCCCACCGGCTGACCGCCACTTAAGAAGAATGATTTCCATTGGGCATCGACCGAATCCGGGTCTGCCAAATACTTCTCATACATTTCATCAACGAGCCATTCATTGGCCCCGAAATCCCCAGCGAAGTCTGTAGTCGACACTGACTCTCCCAGTACTTGTGTAGGGCAAGGGTATCGAGCCTCGGGGAGGGAATTCACCCGGAGCGGGCAGAGAGAAAGGTGAGGTTTCTCAAGTTCTGCTCATCCCCGTAAGAGCCGGGTATCCCGGCAGCTCCCATGGCTCCTATTGATTGAGCCCTCGCCCGTGGCTACTCGCCCCCTGCCCTCTCTCCTATCGGTTCAGGACCCGCAAGTGGCTCTGCTGGTTCTGCGTTGCCGATTGAGCGCTCGCCGTGGAGAGTACCTCCATGCCTCGCGCCCTTGTCACCGGTGGTTCTCGAGGACTTGGTTTTGCGGTTGCCAAGGGCATGCTGGAATTGAATATCGAAACCACAATCCTCGGGCAGGATCCTGATCGCGTTGCCAAAGCTGCATCCGATTTAGGAGTGGAAAGTATTACTTGCGATGTCCGGGATTACGACGGCTTACTCAACGAAAAAAATCAAAGAGCTCCATTTGATCTGCTCATACTCTCTCACGGTGTTATGTCAGAGAAAATGTCTAAAACTATGAAAGCCACGAAAGATGATTGGGATCGTACGCTTGATATTAACCTCACAGGTGTTTTCAATGTCGTCAATATCTTTGGTCAACACTTGATGGAAGAGCGCAATGGTCGGGTCATTGTTTTTAGCGCATGCCTGGGACGCATGTCTGGTCCAGGAAATGCTGGTGGCTTAGCCCCTTACCGAATTAGTAAAGCGGGAGTTAATGCATTCGTTCGAAATCTGGCCCATGAAACAGGTAACGGTGCTCGCGGAGTCCTTGTTGATGCGATCTGTCCAGGTCACTGTCAGACCGATATGGGTGGGCCTGATGCGCCAAGAAGCGCTGCTGAAGGTGCAGCAACTGCAATTTGGTTGGCAACCCGTTCGTTTACTCCAAATGTTGATCAGACCGGGTTGCTCTGGGAAGACAACGAGATTGTTCCTTGGTAGCCATTATGACTCACACTATTCGGCGGATTACATCAACTCTTGTTGCAGCGGAGGCAAGCCTTCTTATTCTTGCAGCCCTCTTTTTAATCATTGAATCATTCATCTCTGAAGCCAAAAATTTTGATGCGCTTTTGGCAGAGATATTTTTCGCGATTCTCGGTGGTTTGGCGCTATTCATAGCAGCGCGTGGAATCAGAAATGGAAAAAGGTATGGCAACGCCCCTGCGCTATTGGCAAATTTGATTGCTCTGGCAGTTTCGTATTATGTGTATCAAGGAGGCTGGTGGGGGATTGCACTTCCATTGGCATGTTGTGCGGTGCTTACCATTTGTGGAGTTCTTTATCTAACCGCGAAATCAGCAGAGCTCTCCGAATAGCCTCATGGAGCGAACTAGAGCCAATTTTGCGCAGTTAGTCAGTCACGATGGATTAACAGACTCGCTCACCGGGCTAATCTCCTTTCCTGCCTTCCTTGAGAGCGGTGCTCGATTTTTGGCATCTGCCTCCCGAGATGAAAAACCGACCAATCTATTTCTGCTCTCGCTCGTTGAGCCAGAACCACCGTCGGCTGATACCGGGT
>CAZPIJ010000038.1:1917-8757 GCA_964586805.1 uncultured Bifidobacterium sp.
TGGACGATATCTCAATCGAAGAAATATGGATCAATGCACCTAATCGAATTTTCCTTGCGAGGGCAGGCCGCTCCTATCTTGCACCAATCATCATGACGGCTCAAGAAATCAGAGATGTCACGGAGCGAATGTTGTCTTGGAGTGGTCGAAGAGTGGATCTTTCGCAACCATTCGTCGATGCGCGCCTTCCAAGTGGAGCGCGCCTACATGTCGTTATACCTGACATCACATCGGAATTTTGGGCACTTAACATTCGTAAGCGGGCACTACCTGCCTTCGAGTTGTCTGATCTTGTCAAAGTTGGTGCTTTGACAATTGAGATTGCTGATTTGCTGGCGAGGTTTACGGAAGTACAAGCAAACATTCTTGTCAGTGGAGCAACGCAAGCCGGGAAAACGACCGTTCTTAATTGCCTTTTAGGTTCGCTCCCCAGTGGCAGTCGATTGGTAACTCTCGAAGAGGTATTCGAATTATCACCAAAAGTCGCCGATCATGTAGCACTTCAAACTCGTCAAGCTAGCTTGGATGGAGCTGGAGAAGTGACTCTGCGAACTCTTGTTCGCGAATCTCTGCGTATGCGTCCTACCAATCTAGTCGTTGGCGAAGTTCGAGGGGCCGAGGCGCTGGATCTATTGCTTGCTTTCAATTCGGGAATTCCTGGGATGGCAAGTATTCACGCCAACTCTGCAATCGATGCATTGCGAAAATTGAGCGCCTTACCGCTCCTTGCCGGTGCGAATATTCACAGAGAATTCACTAGTGAGTCAGTTCGCGAAAACATCGATCTCGTAATTCATTGTCAGCAAGACAGGCAGGGACATCGTCGAGTGACGGAGATAGTTTTAGTGAATAAGCGGGCCATTTCGAAAAACATTCAGGTTGAATCTCTAATTACCTGGGAGCACGCGAGCTACAAAATACATACAGTAGATTGTGATAACTTCCCGAACTTTTCTTGGCTCGCATCCGAGGTAAAGGTGCTACAAAATGGTAAGTTAGAGCCGAATTCGTATCATGATTCTAGAGAACAATAGTGATTCGATTTGGATATTGGATGGCCCTGGCCGCCTTCATTTTCGGAGCGTATCTAGCCTATTCAGCACGAGGAAAGTTTAGGTATCTGCAGCTGAAGAAAGTGCCAAATTTAAGCTTTCTAGATTTGTCGAGGGTAGTTGCAACACCACTACTAGCTTTTGCCTCTATCTACCTATTCGCGCAGAACTTAACGCTAGCCATACCACTCTCAATCGTGGTCAGCTATCTTCCAAGAATTTATCAAAAAAACAGAATGCGGAAACTCTCAGAAGAACGGCGAAAGAGCTGGCCCCTAGTTGTAGACCAACTCGCAAGCGCAACATCTTCTGGGGTGGCGCTCCACCAAGCACTCATTGAGATGGTCAATCGCGGGCCCGCACCCCAAAAAAAGGACTTTCTTTCATTTAGGGAGTCATTTGTTAATGAAGGAAGCTTGGAGCGAGCCCTAGAATCCTTCGTTTTTACGGCAACCAAGGATCCGCTTAATGGTGACGACAGGACTGCACAGCGACTCAAGTCCACGATTCTCGTGGTGCGCGATTGTGGTGGTCAAGAGGTAGGTCCAATACTGAGAAATCTGAGTAATCATCTGCGGCAGCGAGAGCGTGCGCTCAATGATATAGCAATCAAACAAGATTGGATTAAGAATGGAGCGGTTCTAGCCTCACTCGCACCATGGCTGTTATTGCTCATTTTGTCCTTTCATTCCCAGACAGTTTCCGCATACAACAGCTCGGGAGGTCGTGTTGTTTTAGGCATAGGATTGAGTCTCACCTTCGTGGCGTACAAGTGGATTACTCTCATCTCAGAATCAATCTCACAGTACCGAGCGGCTTAGAGTGCATAATAAAATTTTCGCTCTTGTAACTATATTCTCCTTTTTCATTGGGTTCCTAATTTTTACCCAGTCACATTATGGTGGTAAGAAAATCACTGCTTTAAATTGGAGCAGATTATCCATCAAGAAAAGGCACGAAAAATTTCTCCAAAGCGTCAATGCTTTAACAGAGTTGACCGGGGCAATGCCATCGACTCTTGTACTCGATTGGATCATTCACGCTAGTTCTCCCTTACTCCTACTCGCTATCGCTGTTTCATTCCTGTCGTTGGAGCCTCTGCAATTGTTTCTGATGGCCTTGGTCATTGGAATTGCATCTGTTTATAGGGTCAACTCATTTCGTAGGAGGATAATTAGTCGCTACCGTGAATCAATTGAAGGAGAACTTGCAGATTTCATTGAAACACTCTCGATTGCTGTGAATTCGGGGCTCTCATTTGTCGGTTCATTTATCCGCACTTCTGATGAATTTATCGCGGAAATTCCGGGACGAACGAATAGCTTGAAACAAAAATGGTTCAAAAAGAGTTCCGGAAAGAACTTGGTTGAATCGCCGCTGCAGAGGGAATTAGCATTAGTTAGGGTGCATCTGGCGATGGGCAGGCCAATCGCCCAAGGACTGGATTCTATGTCGAGAAGGATCGAATCGACCATGGTTTCTGATCTATTCGACGCTGTCATCCTCACCATGGGGAGAGGCACACCAATGGCGGACCTCCTAAATAATCACGCACAAAATATTAGGGATAGTCATAGCCGAGCCTTAATGGAAAAAGCTGGACGCGCAGAAGTGAGAATGATGATTCCAGTAATTTTTCTCTTGCTTCCTATATCGGTGCTCTTCGCTCTGTGGCCGAGTTTTCAACAATTGCAACAGATGGTAGTCGTAGCGTGACCATTGTGAGTTCATACTACTTTCGGCGATATGTGAGGGCATGTTTTACCAATTGTTACTCATTGTTCGGCAGTCATCACCTGGCAGCCTTCACCCGGCAGTCATCATCACTCATCACCTGGCGGCCTTCACCCGGCAGTCATCATCACTCATCATCACTCAGCAGCCGGCAGCAACCACGGGGAGTTGCTCTGCTTGATAGAACATGGAGAAAATCGTGGACACAGCAGCAAATAACATCTCGCGTTTTCAGAGAAAACTGCAATTGATTATGGAGTATAAAATACGCATTGAAATTTACATAACGAGAATTATCTCTCGATTTTTTCAAGCAGAAAAAGAGCTTATCCCTTTCCTCCATAAATACATTTCTGGCTTAAACCAGCGACATTCACAGACACCAGAAATTGAGCAACTCCTAAATCTTGATCGCAACGCGCAGTTGGAGAATTCAACATTCTGCGATAACTTGCAATCTCAGAGTTCAACCCTCCTCCAAAAAGACCGATCTGAAACCTTCCTTTCGCAATCTGTAGCTACACAGGATCGAGATGATCGAGGTGATGTTCCTGGCTGGGTGCTAGTTGTTTTGATGACTGCAGGACTTGTCACAGGTATCTGGACTGTGGCTGCACCTCGCTTAAACCTGATTCTTCGCAATTCTCTTGATTCAATGAATTCAATCCGATAAGCCTGAAGAGTGAGATCAAGAGAACGCCCATTTGGTAGGAGCGAGTTTGCTTTATCAAAAGGGGAAGAGGGTTCAGTAGATTCCTTTTTCCTTATTGCGCCATTAATGTTAGCTGGCCTCTTGCTATTTGGGGTTTTTCAGTATGCGCTTAGCGTTAATCACCTGACAAGCACTGCGACTTTTATCGGAAGGCAGATTGCACGGGAGCCTCACGCAGAGAATCTCGACAGACTAGTTTCTGCAAAACTTCGGGGAATTGCTTCGGAGGTTTCAGATTTTCATGTGATGAGAATGAAGCTAGGTGAGAGAACATTCATTCAATTAGTTGTTTTGGGAAGTGCAATGGGTATTGGTCCAATTCGCGTACAACCATCAGGAAAGAGTTTGACGCTCCAAGATGATTGGGTTCTGTGAATCAGACAAATACTGAGTGCGCATACAGGTGAAAAATGAGAATGGTAGTGCTATTGTTGAGTTTATTGGATTGTTACTCCTTCTGATACTCCCTCTTGTCAGCTATTTCACGGTTGTGGCTGTTCACGCTAGCTCATTACACAAAGATAAGGAGATATTCCGAGAAGTGATTCAAATCTTTCGATCTGAAAGCAGTACGCAAGAGGCCGCTAATCTCGCTGATCGCTATTTGGTTCTTCGCGGAGTTTCAGGCTCAATCTCAGTGAGTTGCAAGAACGGGAATTGCCCACAGAGCGATAGCGTTATTGAAATCCAGTGGCGCCAACCATCTCGCGTACTTCTTTCAACGGTAAAAAAAGGGAATTGGCAATAACCAGAGTAGCTCCGTTGCAAATATTCAGAGAACGCAGTCGGGCAGAATCTGGCTCAATCTTGCCCTTAGGTATTGGTCTCTTCCTCGTGGGTATTGGACTATTCATGATGAGCGTCGACATCTTTTTCTTGCGCTCAACTAAATTGGATTTGGAGCGCACAGGAGAAACGCTTATCGCCGATTCTTTTCAGAGGATAGCCTACGACCGATTCTTCCTTGATTCAATCTCCGATGCCGAAAATGAGGGAAGGAGTTTCGTTCCTTTTGATTGTGCTGATGTAATTGCAGAATTGCAGAATCAACTCCAATACTTAAAGAGGGAATTACCCAATGTAAATGTGGCCTGGACCTCATGCTCTTCGTCAAAACTGCTAATAATTCTCGAAAGTAGAGTTGAGCTCCCTTTTCAGCCGCCATTCTTGGGAAGTCTCCAGCCCGTAGTAAAAGCCACTATTTCAGGCGGTGTGCAACGAATTCAATTTGAGTGACTTGCAGATCGGGAGATGAGAATTTATGCAAATTTCATCTTCGGAAGTATTATGTTGGTATGTCCGAACGCGAACATCAGCAAGAGATCTCATTGCTGGCGCAAAAACTCGGCACGATAAAGAGCGTTCTTAATCTTCAAGCGATGGCTAGTCAAATTGCTCTTCTGGAAGAAGAGGCTGCGAACCCTAATCTTTGGGATGATCCAGAAAATGCAACTCGGGTGACTAGCAGACTTTCGAGATTGCAGAGTGAAATCTCACAATTTACTGGCCTTGAAAATCGACTCACTGATCTCCCTATATTGATCGATTTGGCCCAAGGTGAGAATGACCTAGGTGCACTCAAAGATGCTGAGCACGAACTCGATGCGTTGTCGAAGGCGATTGGGGAATTAGAGGTACGGACGCTTCTTAATGGTGAGTACGATGCGCGAGATGCACTTGTAACAATTCGTTCGCAAGCCGGAGGTGTCGAGGCTGCGGATTGGGCCCAGATGCTTTTTCGTATGTACACCCGGTGGTGCGAGCGGCACGGGCATAAATTCGATGTGTTAGATACTTCCTACGCCGAAGAGGCGGGAATCAAATCAGTCACCTTCCGCGTGAGCGCTCCCTATGCATATGGAACACTCTCAGTCGAGCAGGGAACACATCGTCTAGTGAGAATTTCGCCTTTCGATAGTAACGCTAGGCGCCACACTTCATTTGCAGGCGTCGAAGTTGTTCCTGTCGTCGATCAAAGTGACCACATTGATATAGATGAGAAGGAATTGCGGATTGATGTGTATCGCTCCAGTGGCCCCGGGGGGCAAGGAGTGAACACCACTGACTCTGCGGTGCGTATCACTCACATTCCCACGGGCATTGTTGTCTCGTGTCAGAACGAACGCTCTCAAATCCAGAATAAAGCAACTGCCATGGCGGTACTCCAGTCCAAGTTGTTAGATCGCAGACGACAAGAAGAACAAGCGAAAATCGATGCTCTCAAAGGTGACAATTCGGGTTCCTGGGGAAACCAGATGAGATCGTATGTGCTGCACCCTTATCAGTTAGTAAAAGATCTTCGCAGTGATTATGAGGTCGGAAATACTGGAGCTGTGCTCGATGGCGAAATTGATGATTTCATCGAAGCAGGAATCCGTTGGCGTCGCAGCGCTGACTAACCAGTCGAAGCACTGACTAACCAGTCGTGGCGCCGAATAAGCAATCGTCACAATTCGTGGACCACTCTCACTGCGAATTTGATAAAGATTTTCGCTAGAACCCGCTTTTTTCCTCGGAATTTCATCTTGTACTCCGCGTTTAATCCCGCTAAATCTGCGATACCTCTCTAGAATCAAGGGTCAGGAGAATTGCACGAAAGCGAACAGAAAAGCGAACACGAAAAGGTGACGGCCAGTTGATTAAGTTTGAGAATGTGAGCAAGACCTATGCCAATCAAGAGCGTCCTGCGCTTGAGGGAGTCAATCTTGAGGTGGCCAAAGGCGAATTCGTCTTTTTGGTAGGACTCTCAGGCTCGGGAAAGTCAACATTCCTCCGACTTGTTCTCAAAGAAGAGAACCCCACGACAGGGAAGATTTATGTCGCAGGCAAAGATTTGAGCAAACTTTCGGGGTGGAAGGTTCCTGAACTCCGACGCCAGGTAGGCACGGTTTTTCAGGATTTCCGGTTGTTACCCAACAAGACTGTCTTTGAAAATATCGCATTCACGCTTCATGTTCTTGGTTATTCCAAGAAAGAAATTAACCGCGAGGTGCCAGAAGTCTTGGAGCTTGTAGGACTTGAAGGTTATGGCGATCGCAGACCATCACAACTATCGGGCGGCGAACAGCAACGCGTGGCGATTGCCCGAGCCTTCGTAAGTCATCCAGCAATTTTGATTGCCGATGAACCGACGGGAAACCTCGACCCGACTATGAGTGTTGGCATTATGAAACTTCTCGATCGCATCAACAGAACTGGAACCACTGTTGTCATGGCCACGCACGACAGTGGAATTGTCGACCAGATGCGTAAGCGCGTTATCGAATTGGAGAGCGGATTAGTTGTTCGCGATCAGGTTCGGGGCGTCTATGGGTACAGTGGCTAGGTACCGTGGCTAGGTAC
>CAZPIJ010000038.1:8857-9958 GCA_964586805.1 uncultured Bifidobacterium sp.
GTGGCTAGGTACCGTGGCTAGGTACAGTGGCTAGGTACAGTGGCTAGGTACCGTGGCTAGATTGAGAGATCTAGGCACTTGGAGAGAGCAGTTAGCTTTCAGGAAATAGCAAGGCGGGAGGGGGAGAAATGCGAGCACGATTTGTCTTGTCAGAGGTAGGCATTGGTCTGCGCCGAAACCTCACCATGACTTTTGCAGTCATCGTAACTGTAGCAACTTCACTCTCGCTTCTGGGATTTGGACTACTTTCAAATTCACAAGTTAGTGTCATGAAAGATTATTGGTACGACAAGATCGAAGTCTCGATTTATCTCTGTGGAGAACTATCAGAGGCGCCCTCGTGTTCTGCCGGAAAAATTACTATTCCGCAGCGGGATGAGATTGAACAAGATCTCAAGGCCATACCTGTCGTGCAGAATGTTTACTATGAATCTCAGGCCGATGCGTTCACTCGTTTTCAAGAACGATTCAAAGATTCGGCAATCGCTCAAAATGTTACTCCAGATCAACTCCCCGAGTCGTTCCGAGTTAAATTAAAGGATCCCACCCAGTTCGCTGTTATCGAAAGTGCTTTTGCGGGCCGTCCTGGTGTTGATGTGGTGCAGGATCAACGCGCGATACTAGAGAAATTCTTTAGGTTGTTAAATGTTCTGCGAAATGGGGCGCTCTTTATCGGTTTGATTTCGGTTGTCACCGCGGCGTTACTCATCTCAAACACTATTAGAATCGCAGCCTTCAATCGGCGTCGTGAAACAGGTGTGATGAAATTGGTCGGCGCCTCTAGCTTTTCTATTCAATTACCATTCTTATTGGAGAGCATCATTTCGGCTATCTTTGGTTGGGCAGTCGCATTAGGTTTGCTCTCCGGCTTCAAGGTGTTGATTGATCAAAGGGTCGCTCCGCTACTCACTTTCACTCGATTCTTTGGTTGGGATGCAGTCTGGTTGGCTTCCTTGCAATTGTTGGCGGTAGGGCTTGGAGTTGCCGCACTTGCCTCGCTCATAACACTGCGTCGCTATGTAAAGGTCTAGCAATCTCCACCAATCGTGAAGGCTTGTTCTAGCAACCGATACCAACTGAGAAGGCTTGTTCTAGCAACCG
>CAZPIJ010000038.1:10058-11990 GCA_964586805.1 uncultured Bifidobacterium sp.
TGATGCGTAAAGGCAGATCTCGCTCCACTATCGGAACTTCGAATTCTTTGAGCGAAGCAGGCCCGGCTGAAAACCTTGTTTTTAGCAAGTAAACGAGAAATTTCGGCATGAATAAAGGCATTTCAAGTAGCCGTAGAATTACCCCATGAGAAAGTCTCAGATTCAGGCGTTGGCAATCGTCTTTGCATTGATGATTGCCTCATTTGGCATGGGATTTTTCACTAACTCGCAGAATTCCTCAGTTGACCAGGCTCTCCAACAAATAGCCTCCGACCAAAAAATGTCGGTGAAGGAGTTAGAGCGTGCGGCTATCGAGGGGATGCTCCGAGCCTCTGGTGATCGTTGGTCGAATTACCGCGATGCTTCGGAGCTGGCTGCACAAGAAGACGAGTTGGATGGTAAATACAGTGGCATTGGTATCTGGCTTCGCCCTGGCAACGGGGGTGGCACAGAAATTGCTGGTGTGAAATCCGGGTCCATTGCAGCAGAGGCGGGGCTGAAAGTCGGCGATGTAATCGCATTAATAGATGAGAAGGACTTCTCATCAGCAGATCTGCCCGCCACCGTAGAAGCTCTGCGAGGAAAATCGGGTTCTACTCTCAAGATCAAGGTGCTCCGAAATGGGCTTGATACTGATTTCACTCTCATTCGGGAATCCTTTGACTCCTCTGATGTCACAGTCAAACAAATCGCACCAAAAGTTGCCCTCGTGCGCATCGAAGCATTTAGTGAACGGGTGCTGCCAGAATCTCTCGAGGGATTAGGAAAGGTTAATCACCAGAGGGGAATTGTTATCGACTTGAGGGATAATCCGGGAGGCATCCTTTCGGTAGCCACAGACTTTGTCGAGTTATTTATTCGCTCAGGAGTATTAGTTTCATATGATCGGGGCAGCGGACAGCGCATAACTATTGAGGCAGCAAATGAGAATCCGATTTCGGTGCCATTAGCTGTCGTTGTCAATGAGAACACTGCAAGTTCCGCTGAAGTTGTTGCGGGTGCTTTTCAAGATCGAAATCGCGGTGTAATCGTTGGCCGAAAGACTTTCGGCAAAGGTTCAGTGCAAGAGAGCATTACCTTGAGTAACGGTGCCAGTCTGGAAACGACCGTAGGAAAGTTCCGAACCCCCTCAGGGCGCTTCATCGATAAACGCGGCATAGCCCCTGATGTCGCGGCATCAAATCGCGAATCCATCACGCAAAGTATCGATATTTTGGCCGCCTTGAACGCGATCAATAACCCGATAAAGGGGAGTTGATCATGAAGGAGTCAGGAAAGAAACTCATCGCGCAGAATAAGAAGGCGCGTCACGATTATTCGATTGAAGAGGTTTTCGAGTGCGGTATTGCGCTCTCTGGGACCGAAGTGAAATCCCTACGAGCAGGTCGCGCATCGTTGGTGGATGGTTTTGCGATGTTTGAAGATGGTGAACTCTGGCTGCAAGGGGTGCACATCCCCGAGTATTTTGAGGGCACTTGGAATAACCATCCGCCTCGTCGAAATCGCAAATTACTCATGCATAAACGAGAACTCAATCGTCTCCTTGGGCGGGTAAAGGAGGGTGGTGTGACGCTGGTGCCACTTTCTCTCTACTTCTCGAACGGCAAAGTGAAAGTTGAATTGGCGCTCGCGCGAGGAAAGAAGGCTCACGACAAACGCGAGGCTCTTAAGGAGCGCGAAGCTGGTCGAGATATAGCCCGAGCGCTTTCAGCGAAGAATCGTGGCGAGTAAACGGATATCTTGAGCGGTTTTTGACGGATATCTTGAGCAGTATTAGCCGTATATCTTGAGGAATATTTAGCCCCTAGTTTCCGTTGTAGACTATGACGATAACTTCATAGGGAAAAGCTTCTTTTCTCACTCAAGTTTGATTTTCGAAACTTGGGGGTGAACGGTCTCGACTTCGTTGGTTGAGCTAGGGGAAGCGGGCAG
>CAZPIJ010000039.1:0-11756 GCA_964586805.1 uncultured Bifidobacterium sp.
GGGCTTGCCTCACGGTTGTTTGGAAAATTGGTGCAGCTGCAGCTACTCCCTCCAACACCGGAAGCCAACCCCAACGATTCTGCGGTTGGCCTTCTGGTGCGATTGCTACCGATAGCAAGAGGCCATCACCAGGTGCCGAGAGAAAAGTGCGATCTGCACGACCTCTTCCCGCGCTCTGAAATTCGGCTATGAAAACTTCCCCCGCGCGCACCTGGCCGTCCTTTACTGCCTTGACCAGAGCGCTCTGTGTTGAATCTATCTCGACGAAATGGCGTACTCGCCAGTAACTGGACTCCAGTGCTGAGATGATTTCTGCTATCAAAAGGCGTTCCACGGAAGGTACGGTACGGCTATGAGCGGTGATATTCATACCACTGCGGGAAAGCTAGAAGAACTGCGCTCGAGACTCAATGAAGCTACGCACGCAGGTTCAGAGCGAGCGGTCGAGAAACAGCATGCCAAAGGCAAGATGACCGCGCGCGAGCGGATTACCGCCCTCGTCGATCCGGGTTCATTCACCGAATTCGATGAGCTTGCACGACACCGTTCTGTCGCATTCGGTATGGATAAAGAGCGGCCATATGGAGATGGCGTAGTTGTTGGATACGGCACTATCGATGGCAGACAAGTTGCAATCTTCTCTCAAGACTTCACGGTGATGGGTGGAAGTCTTGGAGAGGTATTTGGCGAAAAGATCGTCAAAGTTATGGACTTCGCGCTGAAGGCCGGAATTCCGTTAATCGGAATTAACGACTCTGGTGGCGCTCGAATCCAAGAGGGAGTGGTCTCTCTCGGGCTCTATGGAGAAATCTTCCGTCGCAATGCGCGGCTATCGGGTGTCATCCCCCAAATCTCATTAATTCTTGGGCCGTGCGCGGGCGGGGCTGTCTATTCACCAGCGATGACTGACTTCACCATCATGGTCGAAGCGACCTCACACATGTTCATCACTGGACCCGAAATCATCAAAGCGGTCACGGGTGCAGATGTGGAGATGGAGGAGTTGGGTGGGGCGCGAACGCACAACACGAAGACGGGTAACTCGCACTATCACGCTGCCGACGAATTAGATGCTATTGACTTTGTAAAAAACTTGTTAGCTTTCATGCCAAGTAACAATGCAGAGCGAGCGCCGATTTTTCCGTCCTCACCTGAAGATTCGGTTACCGCTTCAGATCTGACACTTGATCAGATTATTCCGGACAGCCCAAATCAGCCATACGACATGAAGCAAGTAATTAAAACTCTCCTAGATGAAGGAGAGTTTTTAGAAATCCAAGAGAGTTTTGCGCCGAACATAGTCATCGGATTTGGCCGAATCGAAGGACACTCTGTTGGAGTAGTCGCAAACCAACCACTGCAACTTGCTGGCACTCTCGATATCGACGCAAGCGAGAAGGCAGCACGATTTGTGCGCACCTGTGATGCCTTCAACATACCCATTCTCACCCTTGTAGATGTGCCTGGATTCTTGCCAGGAATCGATCAAGAATGGAATGGAATCATCCGTCGGGGCGCCAAACTCCTCTATGCATACGGCGAAGCAACTGTCCCGTTGGTAACTTTGATCACCCGCAAGGCATATGGCGGCGCATACGATGTGATGGGTTCCAAACATCTTGGCGCAGATATCAATCTTGCTTGGCCTACTGCTCAGATTGCGGTCATGGGAGCACAAGGCGCGGTGAATCTGCTCTATCGAAGAGAACTTGCCGCCGCCAAAGATCCTGAAGAGCTTCGAAAGCAACTCATGGCAGAGTACGACCAGACTCTTGCTAATCCATATCTTGCCGCCGAACGCGGATTTATCGATGCAGTTATCGAACCTTCCCAATCGCGAATAAACATCAGTCGAGCATTTCGGGTACTTCGAAACAAGCGCGTAGAGCTCCCGCCGCGAAAACACGGGAACATTCCGCTGTGATCGAAATACTCAAGGGTGGCGCCAACGAATCAGAGCTACAAGCAATTGAAGCAGCTCTGATTGCTCGAGCACGAACGCAAGAAGCGCAAGCGGCTGGCGAATTCGGTAAACCCATTCTCAGGGCCCCACTCGAACGCAAAGAAAACTGAGGTCTGTGTATCCATGCGAATCATCCTGGCTTCGGCATCCGCTTCTCGCACACGATTGCTCCGCGAGGCGCATATCCCACACGAGATTGAAGTCAGTGGCGTGGATGAAGAATCAGAAGGCTTCACAGCACTACCTCCAGCGGAGATGGTTCTCGCTCTAGCTGAAGCCAAGGCTCAGGCAGTTGCATTACGCCATGCGAACGAGAGTGGACTCGTTATCGGTGCAGACTCAACCTTGGAATTCCAAGGTAGCTGCATGGCCAAACCGGAGCAGGCTGAAGTGGCAATCAATTGGTGGCGTGATTACTCCGGTCAAAGCGGTTCATTACACACTGGGCAAGCGGTGATCGACTTAAACACAAAGCGAAAGGTGAGTGCGCTTTCGACCACCCAGATCACTTTCGCACGCATTGGCGAGGAAGAAATCCGATCATATGTTGCGACAGGCGAGCCACTCATGCTTGCAGGTGGCGCTTCATTAGATGGTATTGGTGCACCATATATCTCGCATATCAATGGCGATGCCACTGGAGTATTGGGTATCAGCATGAATGTGCTTCGAGAGTTGGTCGAAGAACTTGGTCATCCATGGCACACCTTGAGAGCGAGTTAACCCCACTATGAAACGAGTATTAATCGCCAACCGCGGAGAAATAGCCATTCGTGTCGCACGGGCTTGTCGCGATCATGGTGTGATTCCCATTGCGATTTATTCGAATGGCGATCGGAGCGCACAGCATGTCCACGCCTGCGATGAGGCGTATTCCTTGGATGGCACGACCGCAACCGAGAGCTATCTCAACATCGAGAAGATCATCGCGATTGCTAAACGCTCATCAGCTGATGCAATACATCCTGGTTATGGATTTCTCTCCGAGAATGCTCGTTTTGCTCAAGCAGTTATCGATGCTGGCCTAATTTGGATTGGTCCTCCGCCCGCTGCCATCGCTGCGCTAGGTGACAAAGTTTCTGCCCGCAAAATCGCCGCCAAAGTGGGTGCGCCTTTAGTAGCGGGAACTACCGATCCAGTCGAATCTGCCGATGAAGTCATCGCCTTTGCGCAGCAACATGGCCTGCCAGTTGCTATTAAAGCTGCCCATGGTGGTGGTGGTCGCGGACTCAAAGTCGCCCGCACAATTGAAGAGATTCCAGAGCTTTTCGATTCGGCAGTACGAGAAGCGGTTGCAGCCTTTGGTCGAGGTGAGTGTTTTGTCGAACGCTATCTTGATCGACCTCGACATGTCGAAACGCAAGTTTTAGCAGATGCTCATGGAAATGTCGTGGTGGTATCGACTCGAGATTGTTCTTTGCAGCGCCGCCACCAGAAACTCGTCGAAGAGGCGCCGGCGCCCTTCCTCAATGAAGAACAGATCAAAGAGCTTTACAGCGCGAGTAAGGCAATCATCAAAGAAGCTGGATATATCGGGGCGGGTACTTGTGAATTCCTGGTGGGCCTAGATGGAACAATCTCGTTCTTAGAGGTAAACACTCGCCTTCAGGTCGAACATCCGGTGAGTGAAGAGGTCACAGGACTTGATCTAGTACGAGAACAATTCCGAATCGCCACCGGCGGGAAACTTTCCTCTAAGGATCCAGAGATTCGGGGTCACTCCATCGAATTCCGGATTAACGGAGAGGATCCCGGTCGAAACTTCCTGCCAGCCCCTGGGGTAATCACCGAATGGCGTCTTCCTAGCGGACCTGGAATTCGGGTCGATGCCGGATTCACCACTGGCGATGTTATTGGTGGAAATTTCGATTCACTGCTTGCGAAATTGGTCGTGACCGGGGCGACCCGAGCCCAAGCACTTGAACGAGCTCGTCGAGCTCTTGATGAATTTACCGTCAAGGGAATTGCAACCGCGCTCCCTTTTCACCGCGCTGTCGTCAACGATGACGCATTCGTCTCCGAGCCATTCCGCGTATACACCGGTTGGATCGAGAATGAATTCCAGAACACAATCGCGCCCTTTGATCAAGCTACGGCGCAGACGCACGAGCATCTCCTGGAGCGACTAGTCGTAGAAGTTGACGGTCACCGGTTCGAAGTTGGCATAGTCAGTGACAATAAGAAACGACGCCGGGCTACAACTGCGCGGACATTTAAGAGTCAGGGCAATACGCTCTCAAGTCCGATGCAAGGAACAGTGGTAAAGATTGCCGTAGCCAACGGAGATCAGGTCGAAGAGGGAGACTTAATTGCAGTGCTCGAAGCGATGAAGATGGAGCAACCTCTCTCAGCTCATAAGAGCGGTACCATCAAAGACTTGGTTATCACCGTAGGCGCAAATATCACCAGCGGTGCACAAATTTGTGAGATTGCTTAACTACCAACTCTCAGGAGCACGATACGATCCCCAGACCTCACGAAGTGTCTGGGAAATCTCTCCGACCGTGCCGCCAGCAAGTAAGGCGCTCTTGATTGCAGGCATTAAATTGGCGCGCCCTCGTGCGCCTTCAGCTAACTCTGTTAGCACCCGGTTGAGAACAACCTGATCCCTTCGAGCTCTTAGCTCTCCAAGGCGTGCGCTCTGCTCGTGGGCGACGCTTTCATCAACTCGCAATGGTTTATAAGGTTCTGGTTGCGAGATGAAATCATTAACGCCAACAATAACTCGCTCTTTGCTCTCGATTTCTTGAGAGATGCGATAAGCATTTTTCTCGATTTCGCCCTTTTGAAAACCCGCCTCCACACCTGCGACGGCGCCACCCATCTGATCCACTCGATCAATTAGTTTCTCAATCTCAAATACGAGCTCTGCTGTCATGCTCTCGACTGCGGCCGAACCTGCCAAGGCATCGACAGTTCGAGCTAAATCGCTTTCATACGCAATCACCTGTTGGGTTCGCAACGCCAATAATGCAGCCTTCTCTGTGGGAAGCCCCAAGGCTTCGTCAAAAGAATTGGTGTGGAGAGATTGCGTGCCACCCAATACTGCTGCAACTGCTTGCAAGGTGACGCGGACCAAGTTCAATTCAGGTTGCGCAGCGGTCAATTGCACCCCTGCCGTCTGAGTGTGGAATCGCAGGTGCATCGCCCGTTCATTCTCGATCCCATACCGTTCCTTGATTATCTTCGCCCATACCTGGCGTGCCGCTCGAAATTTCGCTACCTCTTCGAGCACGGTGGTCCGCGAAACGAAGAAAAAGCTCATCCTTGATGCCACTTGTTCGATCTGCTGTCCACGAGCCTTAGCCGCATCGAGATAAGCAATGGCATTGCTTAGGGTAAAGGCAATCTCTTGAACCGGATTGGCTCCAGCTTCTGCCATGTGATATCCCGAGACTGAGATCGTGTTCCACTTGGGCAACCGCTCTGCACAATATTCGAATATGTCACAAATCAATCGCATCGATTGCTTAGGAGGAAAAATATAGGTACCGCGCGAAATATATTCCTTGAGGATGTCATTTTGAATAGTGCCACTGATTTGGTCAGCGCTAACACCTTGTTCGCTGGCAATTATTTCGTACATCAGCAACAGGATCGCTGCTGGCGCATTGATCGTCATCGAAGTCGAGACTTTATCCAGTGGAATACCCTCGAAGAGGATCCGCATATCCTCAAGCGAATCGATGGCAACACCCACTCGTCCCACTTCCCCAAGTGATTGTGGCGCATCTGAGTCAAAGCCCATCTGAGTGGGCAGATCGAAAGCTACTGATAGGCCGCCTGTTCCCGCAGCGACAAGCTGGTGATAGCGCTCATTCGATTCTTTTGCGGAGCCAAATCCGGCGTACTGACGCATCGTCCACGGCTTGCGAAGATACATCTCTTCATAGATGCCGCGAGTAAAAGGAAAATGTCCCGGTTGCTCGCCATTTTTTAGGTAATCGGCTTTGATCGGAAAACCTGATTCCGAGATTGCACTCACCTGTGAATCTTATCTCCTTCGGAGTGGCACCAAGTGAATAGCTATGAACACTCAATATTCTCGTCACTTGTGCCCCAGAAATCTCGCGCCTTCGTCGTAGCCCTTGCAGTAATCCTGCCTCTGAGCTTGCTGCCAGGTTTCTCCAGTGCGAAAGAGACCATTGGTGGCGGCAGGCTGGGCGAGAGTGGGGTAATAGTCAACTCCGTTGAAGGCGATGGCATTTCGGCGCCCCCAAAAACTTCGGCAATCTCATATCTCGTAGCAGATTTTGAGACCGGCGAGGTGCTCGCTGCAAAGAATCCACATAAGCGCCTGCCGCCGGCAAGCACGCTCAAGACGCTTACTGCCCTAACTTTGATGCCTCGTCTCAACATGGATCGGAGCTATAAAGCCTCGTGGCGTGAAGCGAGCACTATCGGAAATAAGGTCGGGATCTGGAAGAACCGAAAGTACAAAGTGCGCGATATTTGGTATGGCTTGATGCTCGGTTCCGGAAATGATGCCGCGGTGGCACTGGCAACGATGAGCGGCGGCATCAAAAAGACTTCTAAATTGATGCGCGCCAAGGCGCAATCGATAAAGGCATATGACACGATCCCCAAGAGCCCGCACGGACTAGATACGCCAGGTCAAGTTTCCAGCGCATATGACTTAGCGCTCATTGCGCGCGCTGCGATGAAGAGTAAGAACTTCCGCAAGATTGTCGGAACGAAGACTTATCTCTTTCCCAACTCTGGCCCCAGAAATGTTGATCGAAAGATTAGAAACCTAAACAAACTGATTTTCACCTATCCTGGAGTGATCGGAGTGAAGACTGGCTACACCACCCAAGGGAGAAATACCTACATCGGAATCGCCAAGAGAGATGGACGAGTCGTCATCATCACCTTCATGCACCTTCGCTACGGAAGGGATGCTTTAGCCAAGAAACTCTTTGACTGGGGTTTTGATGCCGTTGACAAGATCGAACCCGTTGGCAAATTGGTCTAATCCTGCGCTACTTGATCTGATTCAGTGGCGCGGCAACAGACCTAGCGCCTGGTACACCTTCGCCAAAGTCTTGGATGAGCTGGATTCGGCTCGCTCGGCGCCTGCACGCAAGATTTGAAGGAGTGCTCCCTCATCTTCAAGATAGCCCTGGGCTGCTTCTCTGATCGGTCGTAATTTTTCGGTGACCACTTGCGCAACATCGCCCTTGAAATCACCATATCCCTTACCTTCGTACTCACCTTCGAGCGCGCTGATGCTTTTTCCGGTGATAGCGCTCATGATGGAGAGCAGGTTGCTGATGCCTGGTTTATTGCTCTCGTCAAAGGTGACTTCGCGACCAGTATCAGTGACTGCGCTCTTGATTTTCTTTCTATTTGACTCTGGCGTATCTAAAAGTTCGATTACGCCTGCAAGACTTGAGGCAGATTTACTCATCTTGGCTGTCGGCTCCTGCAAATCCATGATCTTGGCAGTGCTCTTGAGGATGTGTGCACCGGGAACGGTGAAGACTTCTCCATAACGAGCGTTGAATCGTTGCGCAAGGTCGCGTGTTAACTCGATGTGCTGTCGTTGATCCTCGCCGACCGGAACTAACTCTGGTTGATAGAGCAGGATGTCAGCTGCTTGCAACATCGGATAGGTGAAGAGCCCAACGACCGTCCGATCACTTCCACTCTTCTGGGACTTATCCTTGAATTGAGTCATTCGGTTAGCCTCACCGAAGCCGGTGATGCATTCGAAAACCCATCCCAATTGGTTGTGAGCTGGGACATGCGATTGGATGAATAGTGTCGATCTCTTCGGATCGATTCCGATAGCTAGGAGTTGTGCAGCGGAGGCAAGTATTCGTTTGCGCAGTAGCGCCGGATCAACCTCGACGGTGAGTGCATGCAGGTCGACGATGCAGTAATAAGCATCGTGAGTGTCCTGCAGCTCAACCCATTGTTGAAGTGCGCCTAGATAATTACCAAGATGAAAAGAATCATGGGTGGGCTGGATTCCCGAGAGCACTCTTTGCTTCATATCAGCTCTAACTCTCCCATCCCGTCCTAGTTGTTGCCCGGCGCCGGGCTCAAAAGTACCCGAAGCATCGCAGGTCTTTTGCCTTCGACCGCCTCGACTAATAGCTCGCAACCTGGAAGCAAGACTTTGTCGCCCACTTCGGCAATTCGTCCCAACTTGTGCGTAACCAATCCACCGATGCTCTCGTATGGGCCCTCAGGAAATTCGTAGTTGATCTCATCGCTAACTTCGGAGAGGTTGGTCAGGCCATCAATATGAAACTCGCCAACGCTGGCTGCTCGCACCTCGTCAATCTCGTGATGATCATATTCATCGCGAATCTCTCCGATGAATTGCTCGACCAGGTCTTCTAGAGTGATGATTCCGTCGGTCCCGCCATACTCATCCACGACGATTGCTATATGAGATCCATCGGCGCGCATCTTCGACAAGACAGGAAGTAATGGCCTAGTGCCCGGAATGAACTCAATCGCTCGAACGAGATCACCTATTCGAGTCTGTCGTTCATGAAGTTGTGGGTCGAGCAAGTCTCGAACATTGACAAAACCGATGATGTCATCGAATGATCCTTTGACCACGGGATAGCGAGAGTGGCCGGTCTCGATGATCACCTTGACTGCTTGTCCGACGCTCAATTCACTATCAAGAAAATCAACCTCGGTCCGTGGCACCATAATCGAATGGATTTGGCGATCACTCGCCTCGAAAACTTCCTCGACGATCTCTTTCTCAGCATGAGTGAACGCGTGATGACCGCTGAGCAAATCTAGTAATTCTTCTTCGCTCATCTGTTCGCGCGCTTGTTTGGGATCGATTCCGAATGCCCGGACCAGGAGATCAGTTGATTTTGATAGCAGCCAGATGATGGGTCGGAAGAGTCGAGCTATGACATCGACTGTTCCGGCGCTCGCCAACGCAATCGGAACTGCTCGAACGATGGCGATTCGCTTAGGGGTGAGCTCACCGATAATCAGTGACACATAGGCGATAAGGAGTGTTAATCCAATTAAAGCGACCAGCTCAGCGGCGCTGGGTGATAGGCCTGCCTCTGTGAGTACAGGAACCACATATCGGCCGAGCCGTTCGGCGCCGATGGCTGCCGATAGGAAGCCAAATACGGTGATACCCACCTGGATTGCAGCGAGAAAACGGTTGGGGTTGGCGGTCAGGGCTGCCACTCGCGCACCTGCGCGTCCGGTTGCTGACAACTGCTTGATTTGGCTCTCTCTGAGCGAGATCAGGGCGATCTCAGCTGCCACCAGCAGCGATGAGAGGGCAATCAGGGCCAGAACGATGGCGACATCAGTGAGCACAGCACCCAGGGAACCCGACACCCTTCAAGGGTAGCGCCACCACTGGCGCTGGCGCCCCACCGCCTTCCTCGCAGGGCCAAATTCCGGTACTTTTTCCCCGTCCTCAACCGAGGACTCACCATCTCTAACGGATCGTCCGGCGCGTACCTGCCGGGAGAGGGAGTTAACACTCATGGCAATTGTTGTATTCGATAAAGCAAGTCGTACCTATCCAGGTACCACCCGTCCCGCTGTAGACCAACTCGATCTCACCGTCAACGACGGCGAGTTCCTCGTACTTGTTGGCCCATCAGGATGCGGCAAGTCCACATCTCTTCGCATGCTTGCAGGGCTCGAAGATGTTGATACTGGTTCCATTCGCATCGGTGATCGTGATGTCACACATGTGGCACCAAAAGATCGCGACATTGCGATGGTCTTCCAGTCTTACGCGCTCTACCCACACATGACCGTCGCCGAGAACATGGGCTTCGCACTGAAGATCGCCGGCGTGAGCAAAGATGAGCGCGCTCGTCGCGTTCAAGAGGCAGCGAAGTTGCTCGACCTCGAGCCATATCTAGACCGTAAGCCAAAAGCGCTCTCTGGTGGACAACGCCAACGCGTTGCTATGGGTCGCGCAATTGTCCGCGAACCACAGGTCTTTCTCATGGATGAGCCGCTATCAAACCTCGACGCCAAACTTCGCGTTGCTACCCGAACTCAAATCGCAGCGCTACAACGACGCCTGGGAATCACCACCGTCTATGTCACCCACGATCAGGTCGAAGCTATGACCATGGGTGATCGCGTTGCCGTTCTCAAAGATGGCCTACTCCAGCAAGTGGATTCACCACGAAACCTCTACGACAAGCCTGCCAATGCGTTCGTTGCTGGATTCATCGGCTCACCAGCCATGAACCTCATCACTGCGCCAGTCTCAGGCGGCCAAGCATCTCTAGGTAATTTCAAGGTCAGCGTCCCAAGCTCAGCTGGCAGCTCAGTGATCATCGGAGTGCGTCCAGAGGGTTTCAAGCCAACTGGCGCTGGACAAGGTTTCGACATCAAGGTCGAAGTGGTCGAGGAGCTCGGTTCAGATGCCTTCGTTTACGGCAAGCCAGCGGCATCCGGAATTGCTCTGACCAATGCCAGCGCAGAAGAGGGTGCACAAGTCATCGTTCGTTGGGATCCAAAGAACCCACCGAAGGTTGGCGACACCATCTCGTTGGCAGCAGAAACCTCTGCTATTCATATCTTCGACACCGCTTCAGGAAAGCGGCTATAAATCTGCACTATTAGCAAATAAGAGACCCGCCCTTGGAATTTCCCAGGGGCGGGTTTCTTGTAAGTTATCCAAATTCTCCAAGTTATCGAGGTAATGCAGCTTACGCCATAGCCTTCTTCAAATTCTCATCGATCGCTGCCAAGAACTCTTGGGTGTTTAGCCATGGGGCATCTTTGCTAATCAACAGCGCAAGATCTTTGGTCATCTTGCCTTCTTCAACCGTTTGCACGCATACCTTTTCGAGCGTGTCAGCAAAAGCTGCAAGTTTTGGATTGTTATCAAGTTTTGCGCGATGAGCCAAACCTCGAGTCCAAGCAAAGATCGATGCAATCGGATTAGTTGAGGTTGCCTTTCCTTTTTGGTGGTCTCGAAAGTGGCGAGTGACGGTGCCATGTGCCGCTTCAGACTCGACAGTCTTGCCATCGGGGGTCATCAAGACCGAGGTCATCAACCCCAATGAGCCATACCCTTGCGCCACTGTGTCGGATTGAACATCGCCATCGTAATTCTTGCATGCCCAGACATATCCACCCTCCCAACGAAGCGAGGTTGCAACCATGTCATCGATTAATCGATGGTCATATTCGATTCCGGCTGCTTCGAATTGGCTCTTGAATTCATTTTCGTAGACTTCAGCAAAGATATCCTTGAATCGACCATCGTAGGCTTTGAGAATTGTGTTCTTGGTCGAGAGAAAGACGGGATACTTACGAGCAAGTCCATAGTTCATAGAGGCCCGTGCAAAATCACGAATCGAATCATCGAGGTTGTACATAGTCATCGCAACGCCAGCACCAGGGAAGTCAAAGACGTTGAACTCCATTGGCTTAGAACCATCTGCGGGAGTGAATGTGACCGTCAACTTTCCAGCGCTAGGCACTTTGAAATCTGTCGCTCGATATTGATCACCAAATGCATGACGTCCGATGACGATTGGTTTGGTCCAGTGTGGAATCAATCGTGGGACATTGCTAATGATGATCGGTTCGCGGAAGATCACACCTCCGAGGATGTTGCGAATTGTTCCGTTAGGTGACTTCCACATGCTCTTGAGATTGAATTCCTTGACTCGAGCTTCATCGGGGGTGATAGTCGCACATTTGACGCCAACGCCATGCTTTTTGATTGCATTCGCGCTATCGATAGTGACCTGATCGTTGGTTGCATCTCGATATTCGATGCCCAAGTCGTAGTACTCGAGGTTGACGTCGAGATAGGGAA
>CAZPIJ010000040.1:0-11629 GCA_964586805.1 uncultured Bifidobacterium sp.
CATGCTCGCGAGATGATCCAGTCCCAAAATCTGGTCCAGCAACCAGAATGGTCGCAGATGAATATTGCGGCTGATTCAGGACGAACTCTGGATCCTGTCGCCACGCGTTAAAGAGCCCATCCTCGAAGCCTGAACGAGTAACTCGCTTAAGGTATTGGGCGGGAATTATTTGATCGGTATCTACATTGCTCCGACGAAGCGGGATTGCCGTGCCGGTATGCGAGATAAAAGCTTTCATCGAGTACTCCTACCTATCTCTTTCTGCTACAGATCATCGGGGCTAGATAGCGTGCCGCGAATTGCAGTCGCAGCTGCCACGAGCGGACTCACAAGGTGTGTTCGGCCACCCTTTCCTTGGCGGCCTTCGAAGTTTCTATTACTGGTCGACGCGCTTCGCTCGCCAGGCTTCAATTGATCAGGATTCATGCCCAGGCACATCGAACATCCAGCCTCTCGCCATTCGGCGCCAGCGTCGAGAAAGACCTGATTCAATCCCTCGCGTTGTGCTTGCTCGCGCACTCGCGCCGAACCGGGCACTACGAGCATCCGAAGTCCGGGAGCGATGGTGCGTCCCTTCATGATCTCGGCAGCCGCTCGTAGATCCTCAATTCGACCATTAGTGCATGAGCCAAGAAAGACTGTGTCGATCTTCACCGATTTGAGCGGAGTTTTCGGCGCAAGATCCATGTACTCAAGAGCGCGTTCTGCAGCATTTCGTGATGCCTCGTCAGCAAAATCACTAGGGGCAGGGATGAGTGAATCGAGGGGTGCGCCTTGTCCTGGATTTGTCCCCCAAGTGACGAAAGGTGAGAGCGTGTTGGCATCGAGATCTACTTCAGCATCGAAATGTGCGTCATTGTCCGAGAAAAGAGCGCTCCAATACTCCACTGCTCGATCCCACTCTGCCCCTTCTGGAGCATGTGGTCGTCCTTTGATGTAATCGAAAGTGGTCTGATCGGGAGCAATCAAGCCAGCCCGTGCACCAGCTTCGATTGACATATTGCAGATTGTCATTCGCGCTTCCATCGAGAGCGCGCGAATGGCGCTGCCACGATATTCAATGACATAGCCTTGACCGCCACCAGTTCCTATTTTGGCAATCAGCGCAAGGATGATGTCCTTGCTTGTCACGCCTTTTCGCAAGGTACCTTCGACATTGACCGCCATCATCTTGGGACGCGACTGCGGGAGAGTTTGCGTTGCCAGAACATGTTCGACTTCGCTGGTGCCGATGCCGAAGGCCAGGGCACCAAATGCGCCATGGGTCGAAGTATGCGAGTCACCGCAGACGATTGTCATTCCAGGTTGTGTGATGCCCAGTTGTGGACCAACAACATGGACGATGCCTTGTTCGATATCACCTAACGAGTGCAATCGAATCCCAAATTCGGCAGCATTCTTTCGCAAGGTATCAACTTGCAATTTTGAGATGGGATCTGCGATGGGTTTATTGATGTCGATGGTGGGAGTGTTGTGATCTTCGGTTGCAATGGTCAGGTCAGGTCGCCGCACCTTCCGTCCTGCCAGGCGCAGACCGTCGAAGGCCTGTGGACTTGTGACCTCGTGAATCAAATGAAGATCGATATATAAAAGGTCGGGCTCCCCCGGTGCGCTGTAGACGACATGATCGCCCCAGATCTTCTCCGCTAATGTTTTTCCCATAACACCACTCCCTGGCGTCTCACCATTTGAGATGCTAATATCATATCATGAAAAGCAGTCAGGGCTCAGGGGGTAGCGGAGTCGGAGTGCTCGACAAAGCAATCGCAATCCTCAGTGCGTTGGAATCTGGTCCACTCACACTCGCTGAATTAGTAGCTGCAACCAAAATCGCGCGACCAACGTGTCATCGACTAGCCGTCGCGTTGGAACATCATCGCCTGGTCGCACGGGATCTTCATGGTCGCTTCACCATTGGTGCACGAGAAGGTGAACTCGCACAAAGCGCTGGAGAGGATCGATTACTCGTGATTGCTGCTCCGGCCCTTACCGCACTTCGTGATGCCACCGGTGAGAGCGCTCAAATCTATCGTCGCCAAGGTGATATGCGTTTATGCGTTGCGGTTGCTGATCGCCATTCGGGCTTACGCGATAGCGTGCCCGTGGGTTCTGCGCTCACGATGACCGCTGGTTCAGCAGCACAGGTACTGCTTGCATGGGAAGAGCCTGATCGGATTAACAAGACCTTGAAGAATGCGCGATTTGATGCCGCTACTTTAACCGCTGTTCGTCGCCGTGGATGGGCGCAGAGCGTCGGCGAACGCGAGGCTGGCGTTGCCAGCGTCTCGGCTCCGATTCGTGGTCCGCACAATCGCGTCATTGCTGCAGTGAGTTTGAGCGGCCCCATTGAACGATTAGGAAGGCAACCAGGTCGCACCCACGCCGCAGCGGTAATCGCTACCGCAGCGCGCATCTCTGAGTATTTGAGTAAGAACTAGATTTCTAGGAGTAGCCCCGAAGGGATTCGAACCCTCGTAGCTGGCTTGAGAAGCCAGAGTCCTAGGCCGCTAGACGACGGGGCCATGTACTGAATGAATATGTAGTTGTTTTCGCTGGGGTACCAGGATTCGAACCTAGACTAACGGAATCAGAATCCGCTGGGCTGCCAGTTACCCCATACCCCACTAGCAAGCACCCAAGGATACCGGTTCTGGCGATCGATTATTACACCGCAGCAAGACGGGCTAGAACGCGCTCTCGCCCGAGAATCTCCATCGATTCGAAGAGCGGTGGCGAGATATGACTTCCGGTGACAGCAACCCGAATAGCGCTGAAAGCTAACCGAGGTTTTAACCCCAACTCTTCGATGAGTGCAGTCCGCAGCGCCGTGTCGATACTTTGGTGATCCCAAGTAACAAGTGGAGTGAGTACTTCGATAGCGCGCGTGATGATCTGCTTCGAATCGCCATCGAGATACTTAGCGACGGACTCCGGATCCAGATCCACTTTTTCGGTGAAGAGAAAGGCAAGCATCGTCGGGATCTCACCGAGTTTGATGATTCGCTCTTGAATGATGGGCAGCGCTTGCTTGACTACACGCTCTTGCTCGGAAGTAATCGGTGTTGAGACCACTCTGGATTGTTGAAGAAAAGGTAGCGCCCAGCGATAGAACTCCTCGAGCTCAAGAGCGCGGATCTTATCTCCGTTGATGTTCTCAAGCTTCTTCATATCAAATCGAGCGGGATTAGCGTTAACTCGTTCGATGGTAAATAGATCGCTAATCTCCTTAAGCGATAAATTCTCGCGATCCTCGCCCGGTGACCAACCAAGAAGTGCAAGGTAGTTGCAGATTGCTTCAGGTAAGAATCCTTGTTCGCGGTACCAAGCAATTGAAGTCTCACCGTTTCGTTTCGAGAGTTTGGCGTTATCCGTGCCCATGACAAACGGCAGGTGTGCAAAGAGTGGGTACTGCTCAGGATTCACTCCCATCGCTTGGTAGACCCGGATCTGGCGAGGTGTCGACGAAAGCAGATCCTCACCACGAAGGACATGTGTGACCTCCATCAAGACATCATCTACTGCCACTGCAAGTGTGTAGAGAGGCGAACCATCTGCTCGGACGAGTACGAAATCAGGAACAAAGTTATGGTCGAAGGTGCACTCGCCTCGAATCACATCGGTAAAGGTGGTGCTCCCCTCTGGCATTCGCATTCGAACCACCGGCTCCCGACCTTCTGCGCGATAGCGAGCGAGGTCAGATTCGCTAATTGAGCGACACTTGCCGTCATATCCCGGTGCTTGCCCTGATTCCTTCTGTGCTTCCCGGCGAGCTTCCAACTCTTCGGGCGTGCAATAACAGTGGTAAGCATCGCCCTGTTTGATGAACTTTTCAGCCCATTGAGCGTAAATATCTAATCGTTGCGATTGCAAATATGGACCATGGGGTCCGCCAACTTCTGGTCCTTCGTCCCAATTCAGGCCCAACCATTTCAAGGTATCGATAGCAGCGGCAATGTATTCGTCAGTCACTCGAGAACGATCGGTATCTTCGATTCGAAAGAGGAAGATGCCACCGGTGTGGCGCGCATAAGCCCAATCAAAAAGTGCAGTGCGAATATTTCCCACATGGAGATCTCCCGTTGGCGATGGCGCAAATCGCACCTTTATCGGGCGCTGGGTTGCGCTAGCCATGTTTGACCGCCTTGTTCGAGAGGGTGCCGATTCCTTCGATAGTAATCGAGACAGTGCTGCCAATCGGAATCATTCCGACGCCGGCAGGTGTACCCGTAAGGATTACATCTCCTGGTAACAGCGTATATACCTGTGAGATGAAATTGATGATAGTGGGAATGTCGAAGATCATCGAGGATGTTCGATCGCTCTGTCGAAGCTCTCCATCGACTGCTGCCGAAATTGCTAAGTCATTAGGGTCAAGTTCGGTTTCGATCCATGGCCCAAGCGGACAGAAGGTGTCAAAGCCTTTTGCTCGCGACCACTGGCCATCGACCTTCTGTAAATCTCGGGCGGTGACATCATTTCCAATGGTGTAACCGAAGATGACATCTTTGACGCGCTCCTTCGGGACATCTTTACAAATCCTCCCGATGACAATGGCAAGTTCGGCCTCGTGATCCACTCGCTGACTCATACCAGGCCAAACAATCGCATCTTCAGGCCCGATCACTGAGGTATTGGGTTTAATAAAAATCACTGGCTGCTCTGGGACGACGCTATCCATCTCTTTCGCATGGTCGGCGTAATTCTTGCCAACGCAGACCACCTTGCTGCGCGGGATCACAGGTGCCAAGAGTTTGACCTTATCAAGTGCGACTTTCTCGCCGGTCTTATTGATGCCTGAATAGAGTGGATCCCCGGTGAGGATTTCGATCTCTTCTCCATTGATGACGCCAAATAACGGCGAAGCGGAAATCTCTTGAGGAGGGGTGAATCGCGCAATTCGCATTGGCAGATTCTATCGGCTACAACGGGGTTACTGACCCATCTGTACTCGCAAACCAAATCAGGGCACGAGTGGAGACTTCACGAATATTGGCTACTGCTTGGCTATGCGGTTCGCGTCCGACTACGACAGCCGCCTCGATGGCATCCGCACCGCTGGATAGCGCCATTGCAAGTGCGACTTGTAACGCATCTAATTGCAGTGAGGTGAGTGCAACCGAACTTCCCACATGAGTGCGCCCAGTGCTATCTCTCAGCGCAGCGCACTGTTCGTGCGCGTTGCGCTTGAGTGCAGCTTGAGCAAGTGTCAGCAGTTTGACATCCTCACTATTTACTAGGCTCACCTGACTCCGATCGTAAATCCGAACCTGTTTGTACTTGGTTTACTACATTCTCAATTAAAACCGTGCCCACTCGTTTCCGTCTACCAACAGGGCGTTCGGCGGTGAATCGCCAATTCCCTATGGTGATCTCACTGCCAGGGATGGGCACTTGACCTATGTGCTTGCCCAGCAAGCCGCCGAGGGTGTCTACCGCCTCTTTATCTTCGTTTTCAAATTCGATCCCCAGTTCGCTCTCAAGATCCTCGAGATGGATTCGCGCCTTCGCACGATATTTTCTTTCACTCAATTGCTCGAGTTGTTCATCATCGTCATCATCGAACTCATCCGAGATCTCACCCACAATCTCTTCGAGGATATCCTCGATAGTGACAAGGCCTGCAGTGCCGCCATATTCATCGACAACTATCGCTAGATGAATCTGCTCAGATTGCATCTCTTTGAGCAATTCATCTGCCATTTTATTCTCGGGAACAAAGTTTGCCGCTCGCATCAAGTCGGCCACTGTCTCGAGCTGCTCAGCTTCGCGGAAATCGTGGCTCCTCTTGGCTAGATCTTTGATATATGCGATCCCTACGATGTCATCTAGATCCTCGCCAATCACCGGTATTCGAGAGTAACCCGATCGAAGTGCAAGAGAGAGCGCCTGACGCAACGACTTGTTCCGCTCGATGTAGACCATCTCGGTTCGAGGGACCATCACCTCACGAACCAGAGTGTCGCCTAACTCGAAGACTGAGTGGATCATCTCGTGTTCATCTTCCTCGACAAACCCTCGTTCGCGAGCTTGGTCAACCAAGTCCCGAAACTCCGCTTCTGTTGAGAATGGCCCTTGCTTGAATCCCTTACCGGGAGTGAGTGCATTTCCGAGAGCGATGAGTAATCGAGTGAGCGGTGACAACACTCGCGCGAGCAAAACCGCAACCACCGCCCCCGGCAGCGCCCACCGTTCTGGATGTTGCTTTCCAAGGGTTCGTGGCCCAACTCCCACCAGTACATAAGAAGCCACCACCATCACGATCACTGTAATCGCTAAAGCTTCTCGTTGATTACTAATTTGATTGAGCGCAACCTGCGCGACTAGAGCCGCTGCTCCAAACTCGGCGGCTTTGCGCACAAGGAGTACTACATTCAAAAACCGCGATGGCTCAGAGGAGAATTTCACGAGCGCTCGTGCCCCTCTTTTCTTGCCTGCGCTTCGCTCTTCGATAAATACTCGTGAGAGAGAGCTTAAAGCGCTCTCGGTTCCCGCAAGAAAGCCCGCGAAGAAAAGTAGCGCAAGGATTGCGATTATCTCGGTCAGGCTCATTTATGAAGCCTTCCATTCGCCAATAATCTTCTTTTGTAATCCGAACATCTCGACTTCTTGATCAGGTTCGGCATGATCAAAACCCATCAGATGCAAGATTCCGTGCACAAGAAGTACTTCTAGTTCCTCATCAAAGGAGTGTCCGGCATCTTTGGCTTGGCGAACTGCCACGCTTGGGCAGAGCACGACATCCCCTAAAACTGAATTATCTTCAACGAAGGCCTGACCAGGTCGTAACTGATCAATCGGAAATGAGAGCACATCGGTAGCACCTGGCTCATCCATCCATTCAATGTGCAATCGCTCCATCTCGGCCTCGTCGACAGCCAATATCGAGAGCTCCACTCGTTCATCAAGCTTCATGCTCCGAATCGCATGGGCAGCAAGGGCAGTCAATTCCTTTTCTGGGCAGTCAAATCCACTGCCATTTTCGAAAACGATGGGCACTTATCGATCCTTATGCAACGGGCGCGGCCTGATCGGCATTGAACTGCCCTGTTCGTCGAATCGCTCGTAGGCCTCGACGATATCTGCCACGATCTTATGACGAACGACATCCTCGCTTGTTAACTCGATGAAATCTAAATCGACGACATCACCGAGAATATCTCGCACAACTCGTAATCCAGATTTCATACCACTGGGAAGATCAACTTGGGTGATGTCGCCCGTGATGACCATTTTGGAGCCAAATCCCAAGCGCGTCAGGAACATCTTCATCTGCTCAGGCGAGGTGTTCTGAGCTTCATCCAGGATGATGAAGGAATCATTCAGGGTGCGACCGCGCATATAGGCCAAAGGCGCGATTTCGATAGTGCCATTAGCGATTAACTTCGGAATCGAGTCTGGATCCATCATGTCCTGGAGCGAGTCAAAGAGCGGACGAAGATAAGGATCGATCTTCTCGTGCAAAGTTCCTGGCAAGAATCCAAGTCGCTCTCCTGCTTCGACTGCAGGGCGGGTGAGGATGATCCGGTGCACTTGCTTGGCCATTAGCGCTTGCACAGCCTTGGCAACTGCAAGATAGGTCTTGCCGCTACCAGCTGGACCGATTCCGAAGATGATTGTGTTCTTGTCGATGGCATCTACATAACGCTTTTGATTGAGAGTCTTCGGTCGAATCGTGCGCCCCCGATTACTCAATATATTGAGCGAGAGCACCTCGCCGGGAAGCTGGTTTCCTCGGAGGATTTTTAGGCTTTGCTGCAGCCCTTCAACGGTAAGTTCCTGGCCGCGTTCGACCAGCAGGACTAACTGCCCCATTAACTTCTCGAACGCGAGCAGATCTGCTCGCTCGCCTCGCACGAGAAGTTCTTGACCCCGCCAGGTGATATCCAATGCCGGAAAAGCGCGCTCGAGTGCGCGCAGGTTTACATCTGCTGGACCAAATAGCGCCACAGGTGAGAGCCCTTGCGGGAGGGTGATCGTGACTTTATCCATTAGTCAAAGTCTAGCCTGGGGGCCATTCGAATGCCCGGCCAGCAAGTAAATGCAGGTGCGCATGGAAGACGCTCTGTCCTGCACCGGCGCCAGTGTTGAACAGTAGCCGGTAATCGTGCAGTTCTTCCCGCGAGATCACTTCGTCGGCAAGGGCGAAAAGTGCGGTGAAATCAGCAGGTTGATTCCGATGCAATGCCAGCGCATTTGGTTCGTGGACTCGCGGCAGAATCAGATAATGGATCGGCGCCACGGGGGCAATATCTGCGATCGCGATTGCGGAAGAGTTTGCGCCAATCTGAGTTGCAGGAATCTCCCCTGCGATGATTTTGCAGAAGATGCAGATGTCGTTCTCCATGAGTTACCACTGCCTTGTCAGAATGCGGATTGCACCAAGAGCAACTGCGCCTGCGAGGTCCGCACGGAGCACTGCGTTGCCCAATTTCACCGTTGGGATCGATGCTTTTTCAAGCTGGGCAATCTCCTGCTCGCTTAATCCACCTTCAGGGCCGACGATCACCAAGATCCGATCTGCGGTTGCAATTTCGGAGTGCTCGCTTAACAAAGTCGTTCCGCTCTCGTGCAACGCAATGGCGTAGTCATATTCGGAGCTAGTTCCGATAAGAGCTTCTAGATCGCTCATGGGTAACAGGGTAGGGATCTGTGCTCTGCGCGATTGCCGTGCAGCGGCAATCATCACCTCGTGCCACTTTTGGCTCTTATCAATTGCGGCAACGGAACGATGTGCCTGCCAAGGAAGAATCGCATCGACACCTGCTTGCACCAATTGGTCGAGGGCTGCCTTCTGGTTTTCTCCTTTGAGTATCGCCTGTGCAATCGTGATCTCTGTGCGTGCTGCTGGATCTGCGCCCCGTTCACGAACTTGCACGGTGAGTGAATTTTTAGAGAGCTCTGTTATTTCGCCATCGATCCAATTTCCGATGCCATCTGCCAACCGAACCATTTCACCTTTGTGGACGCGCAAAACCGAGAGCGCGTGATGTGCTTGTGGGCCAGTGAGTGAGATCTCGCGTTCTTTGAGGATGTCGGGTGATACAAAGAAGAGCGTGAACACGACTATCGACCTAGGGCATCTTTCAAGCGAGAGAAGAAGCCGCTTTCGCCACCTTGAGTGTTCTGTACCGACACATCTTCCTTGTCGCCACGGAGCGCTGCGAAGGAACGGAGGATATCTGCCTCTTTTTCGTTGAGTTTTGTGGGAATCACCACTTCGATATGGACGAACAAATCACCTCGGCCGTTTCCACGAAGTCTGCTCACCCCTTTGCCACGAATCGGAATGGTCGTTCCACTCTGAGTGCCATGTGGGATGGCAAGTTCGAGTGTGCCGTCCAGTGATTCGATCTGCACTTTCGTTCCCAGCGCAGCGTCGACCATAGATATTGCAAGTGGAGTGTGTAGGTCATCGCCATCACGGACCAGAGTTTCGTGGTTCTGCACATGTACCTCTACATAGAGATCACCATGTGGCCCACCACCAGGTCCTACTTCACCTTTGCCTGCAAGTTGGATGCGATTGCCATCATCGATTCCAGCAGGAATCTCGATCTTCACCGTCGAACGGGAGCGAACCCGACCATCGCCAGCACACTCACCGCATGGTTGTTTGATAGTGGTGCCATATCCCTGGCAATTCGCACATGGACGGGATGTCATCATCTGGCCGAGAATCGAACGGGTGACTTGTTGGACTTCACCTCGACCACGACAGAGTTCACAGGTGCTGGGCGAACTCCCGGGGACGCATCCAGTTCCTGTACAGAGATCACATGTCACTGCAGTCTCAAGCGTCAACTCGCGTTCTGCACCGAAGGCAGCCTCTTCGAGTGTCAGATCAATTCTGATGAGTGCATCTTGTCCTCGTCGCACACGAGCTCGTGGCCCACGCGACCCGCCACCGCCGAAGAAGGCATCCATAATGTCACCAAAACCAAAGCCACCACCGAATCCGCCGTCGCCAGCAAAACCACCAGTGTCATAGCCGCGCCTTTTATCTGGATCGCTCAAGATCTCGTATGCGTGGGTGATCTCCTTAAATCGCTCTTGGGATTGCGGATCTGGATTGACATCAGGATGCAGTTCACGGGCTAGTTTGCGATAGGCCCTCTTAATCTCATCTGATGAGGCATCGCGAGTGATGCCGAGTGTGGCGTAATGATCCTGCGCCACTAGATCTCCTCTTGCAAATAGCGGCTGACATATCGCGCGACAGCGCTGACCGCGCCCATAGATGTGGGGTAATCCATTCGAGTGGGGCCGATGATTCCTAGCGTGGCAACCGCATCTCCTGTGGGTCCGTAGCCGGTTGTGATCACGCTGGTGGAGTGGAGTTTCTTATCCTCTTGTTCATGACCGATACGAACCTTCATCTCATCGACCGCTTCGCCGAGCAACCGGAGGAGAACCACTTGCTCTTCGAGAGCTTCGAGGACTGGATGGACGCTTGCATTGAAATCGGGTGCATGTCGAGCAAGGTTTGAGGTGCCGGAGATGACTACCCGCTCTTCATTCTTCTCAATAGCCATCTCGAGAATGACTGCAACAACATTACGAATAAATAGAGCAGAAGCTGGTGGGAATCCATCGTCAAATTTCTCAAGAACTGTTGGTAATGAACTCAGCTTCTTCCCGATTGATTGCGCATTTAACTTGGCTCGGAGTTCGGCGAGCGTCTGCTCGTCTAGCGCTCCATTCAAGTCAAGGATTCGTTGCTCGACGCGACCGGTATCTGCGATCAGCACCAACATCAATCGATTCGGCGCAAGTGATAAGACCTCTATATGGCGAACTGCAGAGCGCTTGAGCGAGGGATATTGCACGATGGCAACTTGATGGGTGACTTGCGCCAAAAGTCGGACAGTGCGCGCGACTACATCGTCGAGATCGACCGCACCGTGTAAGAAGGTATCAATCGCTCGTCGCTCTGGAGCGGAGAGTGGCTTGATGCTCGAGAGGCGATCGACGAAGACTCGATATCCAAGGTCAGTGGGGATGCGTCCGGCGCTGGTGTGTGGCTGGATGATCAGGCCCTCATCTTCGAGGGCAGCCATCTCGTTGCGGATAGTTGCAGGAGAGATACTCAAACCATGGCGAGCAGCGAGAACTTTTGAACCCACCGGCTCTTGGGTGGCGACATAGTCTTCGACAATGGCGCGCAGGATTTCCATCCGACGCTCCATCGATGACCCCCAATATCGCTGATCAGCGCCAACGAGCGCTGGCACTGGCACTGGCACTTACTTGATGAGAGTGCCAATTTTACGGGGAAAGTCAGATGGTGACGAGCGCAACCGAGGCCATGGTGAGCAGGATGAAGGCCGGTAGCCCAGAGGCAGCCTTTCCTGCGCGAAAGTGCAGGATCAAAGCAACAGCCATGGTGCACCAGGCGCCAACCAGAGCCAGCCACTGGATGGCATTGGTGAACCAGGAGTTATAGAGGCCAATGATCAGGCCAAGGGCGACCACCACTTCGAAGAAACCGACCAGGCGCGCGATGCCGTCGGGAACATTTACATCGCGGGTACCGGAGAGCCCCTTCTCATTGCCGCTGGCTTTCGAGATTCCCGAAAGCAGAAAAATCAGGGCAAGGAGGGCGGTGAGGATGAAGTTGAGGGTCTGCATT
>CAZPIJ010000041.1:0-3501 GCA_964586805.1 uncultured Bifidobacterium sp.
CCTGGACATCTCTTCGCTAGCAACGAACTCGGCTGTGCCGTAGAAGATATCTTCATGTTCCGGGGTACATAAGACTTCGACTTTTCCATCAAGCGAAAGGTGAAGTTCGCCATCAGGCGTGATGTAAGCAATCGAACTTCCATCTGGGGCAAGTTGTGGATCGATGACCACGCCACCAGTCGCCTGTTCAGTTACCTTCTTCGAGGCGATATCGAGCAAATAGAGCTTTCCGGAGAGAACAAAGGTGGCCTGCGTGCATTTCGCATCCGTGGAATAAGAGATGATTCCACCAGCTGCTTCACGTGTGCGTTCTCGGCGCGCTCTTTCTTCGGGGGACAAGCGCTCTTCACCGTCAATGAGTAGATGGAGCGGATCAACGAGCAACTCTTCAGTATCGGTGCGAAGATCGTATTGATAGAGGCGACCGATTCGATCGGTGCCATTGGCGCTGCGTACAAAGAGCACTCGGAAGCCATCGGGTGAGATTGTGAAGGTTCGCGGCGCCCCCAGCGTAAAGCGCTGAGTCTTGGCTGAGTGGCGCGGGAAGGAGAGTTGCGACATGGCGACCATAGGAAAGCACCGTACCCTTTCATCCATGACTTCGGCCAGCAGAGGACGCTTGCTCCTAGTGCACGCACACCCCGATGATGAAACCATCAACAACGGCGTCACGATGGCCAGATATGCGCATCAAGGTTATGAAGTTGCCTTGGTGACATGCACCCGGGGTGAGGAAGGCGAGATACTGGTTCCAGAACTTGCCGATGCTGCCAGCGACAAAGAGGATCGGTTAGCAGAGATTCGTGAGCAGGAATTGGCCGGAGCTTTAGCGGCGCTGGGTGTGCGAAAACATTGGTACTTGGGCGCACCCGACCGGCTCTTTCGTGACAGCGGGATGATGGGGACTCCGCCAAACTCCAGAAGTGATGTCTTCTGGAATGCAGATCTTGAGGAAGCCTCCCAGATGCTTGCCCGTTACATACTCGAATTCATGCCCCATGTGCTGATCACCTATGACGAGATTGGTGGCTATGGCCATCCCGATCACATCCAAGCCCATCGGGTGGCGATGCGAGCGGCCGAAATGAGCGCTGCAGATGGTTGGGATATCCCGAAAATATATTGGAACATCATGCCTCGCTCAGTAGTGGAGCAGGGGATGGCGGCGATGAAGGAGAGCGCTGCCGATTTCTTCGGCGCGGAATCGGTCGATGACCTGCCTTTTGCTAAAGACGACTCTTTCGTCCATGCGATTGTCGATGGCACCGAATTCGTAGCGCAGAAACAGGAAGCGATGCGAGCACATCGCACGCAGATAGCAGTCGATGGTCCATTCTTTGCGCTTTCGAACCTTTTGGGAATGCAAGTCTTCGGTCTTGAGTACTACACCAGGGTCAAGGGTGCACCAGGACCAGATACCAATGCCATGGGGCAGGAGCAGGATCTCTTCTCTGGGATTGAGTTATGAGAAGGGCGCTTGAAAATCTCTTTGCTCTGATTGTCGGAGTCATCATCGCCACCTTTGGAGCGTTGGTGCATAACCTCACTCTCGGGCCAGTGCCATATGGGGTGATCGCAGGCGTGGTGGGCAGCGTTGCTGCCTCGGTCCTGATTGGCTCTCGATTAGGAAGGCGAGGAGCGCGCTTCTGGTTCCTTCTCGGTTGGAGCGCCATCACTTTACGCGCCTCGATCTTCGGCAACAGTGACGAACTGCTCATCATGGCAAATGGGCCGGGTAATGCCTATCTCAGTCTAGGGTTTCTTCTTGTGCTGATCACCATTTGGGCAAGAATTTAAATCATCGATGACCAAGGTCAACCGCTACTTAGTAGGAGCAGCTGCAGGTTTGGCCACGGTGCTAGTGATCTGGCTCTGCGCTTGGTTGGTGGCGGGATCAAATTTGCCACCACGAACGACTCTTCTTGGAGTGGATATCTCCAGAATGTCAATTGATGCAGCGAAGGTGAAACTCGAAGAAGAGTTGAAGGCTACGCTCGATAAAGATATTCAGCTAAGAATCGATGATCAAACTTTTCGCCTACCCGCGGCAAACTCGGGCCTGAGTTTAGAAATTGAAAAGTCACTTCAAGCAGCACCAAAGCGCTCATGGAACCCAGCAATTCTTCGGGACCAACTCTTTCGCAACAAGGCGTTGGATCCGGTGATTAGCGCTCAAGAAAAGCTCTTTGATGCAGCCATGAAATCAATCGAGCGGAAGGTCACTATCGCGCCCCGTAATGCAGATGTCGTCTTCGACGGACTGCAGCCGAAGCTCATCAAAGCAGTCGAGGGACGATCGCTTTCACTCGAGAATTCGTTGCAAACGATAAAAGCGAACTGGCTCCGCACTAATCAGATATCCCTGGAATCAGAGAGTCGCCAACCTAAAATCACTGATGATCAAGCGGAAGCTTTGCTCTCCTACGCTAAGAGCGCGACCGCTGCACCGGTTTATCTCACTTTGAACTTAGCAAAGCCGGTAGAAATAGTTATCGACCCCCGAGTCATCTCGCAAGCGCTCACCTTCTCTGCGGGGCGCGATGGCGCGTTGCAACCTAAATGGCTCAAGCCCACTTTTGTGAAACTTGTCGGCAAGAATTGGAGCACCCGTCTTGCTGAGCCGGTCAATGCCTCGTTTACGATGGTCAATGGCGAGCCGAGAGTGCAACCTTCTCGAGATGGTTTAGATGTTTCTGATGAGAAGTTGAATTCAGCAATGGTCGAGGTTTTGGGCAAATCACCCGATGCTCGCCGAATATCGATCACTCCCGAACCTCTGCCCGCAAAGGTAACAACTGAGATGGCAGGTGGCTTGGGCATCAAAGAGGTGATCGGCACTTTCACCACCTTCTTTCCGTATGCTGAGTATCGAATCACGAACATCCACAGGGCTGCACGCTGGATGGATGGAGTGATCATCAAGCCAGGCGAGGTATTTAGCTATAACAAAGTTGTTGGCGAGCGGACTGAGGCGCGCGGATTTGTCCCTGGCATCATGATAGATAGGGGAGTCTTCAAGAAGGACTGGGGTGGTGGCGTCTCGCAAGTGGCCACGACGACATGGAATGCCGCCTGGTTCAGTGGTTTGGAACTCTTGCAGCATAAGCCGCATAGTTTCTATATCTCACGATATCCAGCCGGCCGGGAGTCGACCGTTGCCTGGCCGAGCGTCGATGTGAAATTCCGTAACAACTCTGGAAAACCAATTTTCGTCGATACATCGTTCACTAATAAATCGGTGACAGTGACGATTTACGGCACCAAGTTCGTTGATGTTGAGAGTGAGAGTGGACCTCGCACCAAACCAGTTCCATTCAAGGTGCGCGAGAGTGACTCAGAGGAGTGCATCTTCCAAGAGGGTGTTGGCGGTTTTTCGATCGAAGTGTGGCGGATTCTTAAACTAGATGGCGTGGAAATCAAGCGAGAGAAATACCGAACCCGTTACCGTCCCGAAGATCGGATCATCTGCACCAATCCAAAAGCAAAGTGGATGAATCCACC
>CAZPIJ010000041.1:3601-11613 GCA_964586805.1 uncultured Bifidobacterium sp.
GCATTGCTCTGGGCCCGCTCATTCTCATGATGTGGGAATCGAAGATCTATGCCACCGAGATGCAGAGTAATGCCGTGCGGAAAATAATGAATTGACATTGCTGAACATTCGATGTGCCATCCAGGAAAACCGACTCCCCAAGGGGTTGGCCAGGTCATTTCGCGATTGGCGGCCGCCGATTTCCATAGCGCCCAATCGGCATGAAATCTCTTGCCCGGTTCGCTTTCCGAAATATCAAATCGATACCCTTCTCGGAGATTATCTAGTGAGTTATTGCTAATCACTCCGTAATCCTGACAACTTCGTGCAGAGAAATAGACCGATCCATCGTTGCCTTGATAGGCAACTCCCAGCTCAATGAGTTGTGCCACCAGGTCGGTGATGAGGGCGATGGATTCACTGGCCTTTGGGTAAGCGTCGGCCGGGAGGATGTTGAGAGCTTTCAGGTCTGCATGAAATGCGCTCTCGTAAAATCGCGCGATCTCGAAGGGATCCTTCCGCTCTAACCGAGCTTGCGTGAGGATTTTGTCTGCTTCGCCATCAAGTACAAGGTTGGTATCGTCGTTGAGGTGACCCACATCGGTAATGTTCTGGATGTACCGGTATCGTCGCCCCTCTGCCCGCAATGTTCTGCGCACTAAATCACCCATGAGAAAAGTGCGCATATTCCCTACATGGGCAAATCGGTAGACCGTTGGCCCACAGCAGTAAATATCGACGGTGCCACTTTCGCTGGCAGTAACCTCCATCATTGATTCTGATTGAGTGTCATAGAGCTTCATTTGCTCATCTGCTCGCCATCTTCTGAAACTTCCTGCGTTTCCAGTAATTTCCAGGCAACAATTCTGGCCGGATCAAAGCTTTTGATGGCGCCTCGTTTATCCCGGATACTGGTAGGGGAAACCAGGAATCCAAGAAGATCACGGTATTTACCAGGCTCTTCATCGTGTATCCGAATCGAGGCACGCATCCCAACATCCTGCACGCGGGGAGCGCTGGTGCGTTCTGGCTCGGACACGGTGGCGACCTCTCTCATCTACCTGCTCTACCTGCTCGATATTCGTTACTACTCTCACGCTCAGCATAGGGTGGAATTCTCCGGTTGAGGCAGCATAATTAGCCTCACCAGAAAGTGAGGAGCCAGTCGTGACCTACATCATCTCCGGGCCATGCATCGATGTGAAGGACAAGTCCTGTATCGAGGAGTGCCCAGTGGATTGCATCTACGAAGGCGGGCGGATGCTCTACATCCAACCCGACGAGTGTGTGGATTGCGGTGCGTGCGAACCAGTCTGCCCGGTAGAAGCTATCTATTACGAAGATGATCTCCCGGGCGAGCAGAGCGACTTCAAGAAGATCAACGAAGAATTCTTCGCCGAGCTGGGCTCTCCCGGTGGCGCAAGCAAAGTAGGCGCTCAAGAGAGTGACCACCCAGTAGTTGCGGCGCGCCCGAAAGGGTAGCCAGGCCCCCTGCGTGCGTGCGCCAATGCGACTTCCAGATTTTCCATGGGATTTGCTCGCACCTTATAAAGAACGAGCGAGCGCGCACTCTGAGGGATTAATAGATCTCTCTATCGGTACGCCTATAGATGACTCGCCGCAATCCATGCAACGAGCGCTAGCGGCGAGTGGAAACGCTCCTGGATATCCGCTAACAATCGGCAGTCGTGCACTTCGCGAATCTTTGGAGAGTTGGATTCGAGGCAAATTCTTTCCTAATGGTCCGTTGGATTTTCTGCCCACGATTGGCTCGAAAGAGTTGGTGGGTCTGCTGCCCACTCTGCTCCAGAGTAAAAAGGTGCTTTTTCCTGAGATTGCCTATCCGACTTACCGAGTGGGCGCACTTGTTGCCGGTGCAGAAGCGATTGCCGTAAGTGATGATGTTGAAACCTGGCCGAGTGACGCTGATCTGGTGTGGATCAATTCACCTGCGAATCCGCACGGTCGGGTATTAAGTGGTCCGGAATTAGAGCGAATCATCCTGTGGGCGCGTTCGACTGACACGATAGTCGCAAGTGATGAGTGCTATTTCGAATTGGGATGGGAGCGCACTCCGCTCTCACTATTACAGGTTGCCCAGGGCAATGCGACCGGATTACTCGTTGCACACTCGCTCTCTAAGAGCTTTAACGCAGCAGGCTATCGAGCCGCTTTTATTGCTGGCGACCCTGCGCTCATCGCACAGATCAGAGAGGTGCGAAAACACTTAGGTTTGATCATGCCTACGCCGATTCAAGATGCCATGGTTGCAGCGCTCGCATCGCCTGAAGATATCTCGCTCCAAAAGGGGCGCTACCGCACTCGCCGCGATCTGCTCAGAGAGGCAATAGGTAAGGCGGGATTCACAATTTCGGATTCGCACGCAGGTTTATATCTCTGGGCATCGAGAGGTGAAGGGTGTTGGCAAACTGTTGAATGGGCCGCTGGGTTGGGACTCCTTGTGACGCCAGGAATTTTCTATGGTGATAAAGGTGGCAACCATGTGCGCATTGCATTGACCGCCTCTGATATCGATATCTCTCGCGCGGTTGCTCGAATCACAGCAGCCTCGAGTCTCTGATTGGTTGACTCAGTTGGAAGCGATACTTTTAGTCGGCGGCAAAGGAACGCGACTACATCCACTCACCCTCACCACCCCGAAGCCGATGCTCAAAGTGGCTGGCGTGCCATTTATCGCCCACCAGATTGGCTATGCAAAAGCGCACGGCATCACTCGGATCATCGTGGCGAGCTCGTATAAATCTGATCAATTTTCCCAATTCCTTGGCGATGGTTCGGCCTTTGGCGTTGAGGTGCGCTATGCAATCGAGCGCGAACCGTTGGGAACAGGCGGTGCGATCGCACATGCTGGTGCACTTCTGGAGAGCGATGCGAGCGAGCCAATCGCCGTGCTCAATGGGGATGTCCTGAGCGCACACGACATCTCGGCTCAACTTCAGGTGCACCGAGAGCAGAGTGCAGATGTGACGCTCCATCTTATTGAGGTACCTGATGCCAGAGCCTATGGATCGGTGCCTACCGATAGTTCGGGGCGAATCACTGCGTTCGTAGAAAAGTCAGAGAGGCCCCCCACCCGCTTCATCAACGCGGGTTGTTACCTCTTCACTCGCAAGATCATCGATCAGATTCCGCACGCGCAAGTGATCAGCGTTGAACGCGAGATCTTCCCCGAGTTGCTCGCAACAGGCCGGCGGTTGTGGAGTTATTCGAGTATGAGTTATTGGTTAGATATCGGGACTCCTGCAGCACTTCTCAAAGCCTCGACCGACTTGGCTTCGGGCAAATTCCACTCGCCTGCAACTGTCGGCTCGACCCAACGCACAGATGCACATGGCGTCATCATCGATCGTGCAGCCGAGGTTTCGGCGACTGCACGAATTGGCATGGGCTCGGTGATCGGGGCAGCCATCATCGAGGGTGCGGCAACAATCCAGGCAAGCATGATTGGCGATGGCGTGCAGGTGCAGACGGGTGCGCACATCTCGAACTCGATCATCGGTGATGGGGTGGTGGTGGGTTCTGGCGCAGAAGTTGTCGGAGCAGTCGTTGTGGGAGCCGAGATGTCAATCGCTGCCAATAGTCGACATTTGGGGGAATTGGCTGCTGGCTGACTTGACGAATACGAGTTACACGCGTGTAATTCTCCCTAGGTTCTTTCATAGACGCTTGGGGGCAGTACATGAGCACACCGCTCACGCCATTCGAAGGTGGAAATCCAGCAGAACTTTCATGGCAAGAGCGTGCGCTCTGTGCCGAAACCGACCCCGAGGCATTCTTTCCAGAAAAAGGCGGTTCTACTCGCGAAGCAAAGCGCGTCTGCCTCTCCTGTGATGTGCGCAGTGAATGTTTGGAATATGCCCTCGCTCACGACGAGAGATTTGGAATTTGGGGCGGATTATCTGAACGAGAGCGGCGCCGGCTCAAACGCCGCCCCGCCTAATCACCAGCCGGTTAACCAACCGGGAGGCCGCTAGATTCCTAGCTCACAACCCACTATCGCCGCCTGCGCTCTAGGGTTATAGCCATGCCTGAAGCGATGCCGATGCGCCAGCCGCGAGTCTGCGCCATCCTGGTCAGTCACAACGGGGCTCGATGGCTACCTGAGCTAGTGGCTGCCCTCTCCAGCCAGGAGCGTGCGCCCGACCGGCTCCTTGCCGTCGATACCGGTTCAACTGATGGTTCGACTGAGTTATTGCGTAACTCACGGATCGAGGTAATCGAAAGTGATCGCGAGAGCGGATTTGGCAGCGCAGTTGCGCTCGCCGTCAACCACCTACCGCAGGAGCTCGAGGATTCAGAAAATCAAGGAGAGTGGCTCTGGCTCCTTCATGACGATTGCGCACCCGCGCCTGATGCTCTTGCCCACCTACTCCAGGCGGTCGCGCAGCGCCCCAATGTCGGAATGGTTGGCCCGAAGATCCTTGGGTGGCATGACCGCTCACACCTGCTGGAAATAGGTGTGAGTATCGCTCACAACGGTGCGCGGTGGACGGGCTTGGAACGGAATGAGCGCGACCAAGGACAACATGACGGTGACGGCATCATCTCTGTTCTTGCGGTGAGCACTGCTGGTGCATTAATTCGCCGGGATCTCTTCGAAGAGATTGGAGGTTTCGACGAGAACTTGCCTCTATTCCGTGATGATGTCGACTTTGGTATGCGCGCCTACATGGCCGGTTACACCGTCCTCTGTGTGACTAATGCGCGGCTTTTCCACGCCGAAGCTGCAGCAACTGAACGGCGAGCAATTGATGTCGCCGGAGGAGCTCTCCATCGCCCACACTTACTCGATCGACGCCACGCAGCATTCGTCTTGTTAGCCAACTTGCCGTTATGGACATTGCCATGGATAACCCTGCGAGTTTTTGCCTCAGCATTTATCAGGGCCTCAGGCTATCTATTGGCCAAACTGCCTGGATATGCACTCGATGAGCTTGCAGCAGTGGCATTGCTCTTCACGCGCATAGATCGGCTCCGTGCTGCTCGCCGTGCTCGTCGAAAGAACAGACTGCTGCCTGCGCGGGTTATTCGACCACTACTTGCGCCGTGGAGTGAGCAACTGAAACTAGGAGCGCTCCGAGTACGAGATTTACTCCTTCGTAGAATCGAGCGAGTGCCCGAACCGGTTGCGGGAAATGTTTTCTCCGATGCGATAGATGAGAGTGAAGAGGAATTATTAGCACCCACTCGTACTCGATTCTGGCGTCAATTATTGTTGAGACCACTTTTCGTAGCGGTCACACCTGTACTGCTAATTGCCCTCATCACCGCACGAGAGCGATTTGGTTCACTGGCAGGAGGAGCGCTGGCCAAGATTGGAAATAGCGCATTTGACTATCTGCAGATCTACGGCCAGTCATGGCATCCGCTGGGTCTTGGTTCAGGGCGCACCACACACCCATTCACGGCGCTGTTGGCGATTTTTTCCGTTATCACGGGAGGCAATCCAGATCTCTTCGTCACATTGCTCTTTATTGCTGCTCCAGTGATCGCAATACTGACTATGTATCTATTCGCTCGCAAGAGCGGCGCTGGCAAATCGATATCAATCGCTGCGGGCTTGGCCTATGCCGGCTCGGCTACGCTCATCTCTGCACTCGCTGTCGGCTATCTCAGCACTGCACTTCTAATAATTCTGCTCCCTCTTGCCGCTCTGGTGATGCGGCCGCTAATAAATCGCCAGCAGCCTGAATTAACTTGGCGAAGAAGTTGCGTTATTGCATTCATGCTCACCGTCTTGGCTGCACTTTCGTTCCAAGTCTTTGTCGGCATGGCGATCCTCCTGATTACACACATACTCTTTCTGTCGTATCAGAAAGTTGATCGCCAAGAGATTCTCTCTCGCTTAACTAAGTACGGCGCTATTCTGCTGGGATCATTTATCGGATTGGCTCCTTGGAGCTTTGCCAACATCCTCACCCCTGGTCAACTTTTAATGGATCAGGGCGCGCCGCTGCCGTTATCCTCACCGATCCGCGCAATGTTCGAAAATTTTCAACCGCTCGGGAGCATCCCGTGGTTTGTCGTGGGCGCAAGCGCATTGATCGCGTGCTTTGGGCTGTTTTCCACGAATTCGTTGATTGATGCTGTTGCAATCTTGGGTGCGCTCTCTTTGGCGGCTTTAACGAGCGCACTCGCACTCCCTGCAATTGGTAATTCGATGACCAGTCAAGTCTGGCCCGGAGGTTTCCTCTCGTTGGCGCTCTTCTTCGCGCTTCGAGTGCTCATCACATTGGGTGATGGCAGGATCCGCTCACTACAGCAGAGTTCATTGGGCGCCAAACATATTGCGACCGCATTGATAGCTGTCTTTATTGGGTGTGGCGCGGTGGCAAACCTTCTTTGGTTTGCCACAAAAGCTCCACAAACACCGGTACGAACCAGTGAAAGTTCGGTCCTGCCCGCCTTCATTGCCACTGCGACAGAGAATCCCGATCGACCCAAGACGCTCATTCTGCGCAGTGAATCAATCGCGGGGGCGCAGTCCTTTGCATATGTGGTGCTCCGTGAGCGCGATGTTGTGCACGGCGAACTCACTTCGCTGCCTGATCAATCAGAGAGCCTGACCAAGGTGGTGCGTGAGATCACAGCGGGGGCCGGAGATGCACCTGCGGCGTCGTTGGCGCAATTTGGAATTCGTTATCTCTATTTGGAGAACGGTCGAAGCAACAATTCATTGGCGAGGAAAATCGACAGTATCGGAGGTCTGACCAGACTGTCAGCGACATCCGAGGGCATCCTTTGGGAAGTTTCTGGGTTGAGCTCGCGGATCAGATTCATCCCAGAAGATGATGGCTCCGAAGAACCAGGGGTTTCTGCAGTGCCTTCGGAACTTGTAGGCGCTGAGTTCGATCTAGCAGGTCCAGGAGTACTGCAACTTGCTGAAAGTTTCGACTCACGATGGCGCATATTGCAGGGCGGCACTGTGTTGCGGCCGGAGCAGAACGAATTAGGACTGACCGAATTTCGAATACCTGAAGCTGGCCGTGCTGTGCTATTTCATGATGGCACCATCCATCGCGCCGGAATCTCTGCCCAACTTGCCGTTATTGGTCTCCTTCTTTTCTTCGCCCTACCTCGAGGTCGACGACAATCTGAGCGAGCCGACGAGGAAGTCGCATGAGAGCCAGATTTCTGATCCTGCTCATTTTTTCACTCTTCATGTGGGCAACTTCTCAACTGCCATCGCGCCAAAAACCTGCTGAGTTAATCGAGAGCGTGGCCACTTTCGTCTGCCCTGCAAAGAATGGCGAGAACTCAGGAATGATCCACCTCGGCCGCAAGGGCATCGCTAACGCAAGTGTGAATGCGAAGAATTCCGAATTAAAGAAGAGTCAAACTCGTTCAATCAAACTTGGCAGCAAGGCGCGCGTGGTGACGGGCGAAGCGGCTACCCCTCTTCTGGTATCTAGCAAAAGCGGGACTTGGTTGGCCGCAACCCAGTGTGCTGCCTCCGCGGGCGAATACTGGTTTGTCGGTGGGAGTGCAGATGTCTCAAGTCAAGGGTATTTCCAGTTCACCAACGAAAATCTTGGTAAGGCAATCATCGATGTGGAGTTGTGGAGTGAAGATGGTTCCGAATCCACACGAACATTAACAATTCCGCCCAGAGCAACGAAGAATTTTTCACTCACAACTTTCATGCCGGGAAAGAAGTTAACAGTCTTTCATGTCAGCTCTCGTTCTGGCTTAGTCAGCGCAAACCTTTTTGATGCGCGGCGAAAAGGTTTGACCACCTACGGCGGAGATTATGTTGCACCCGCTACCATGCCTTCAAAAAAGGTCGTTATGACCGGAAACATCGGGCCTAAGTTCTCCAAGAAATCAAAAATTTCATCGCAGAAGATCCGAATACTGGTTCCAGGGGAGAGCGATGCAATCATCCAAGTCACCTACCTTTCGCCAACCGGAATCTTTGCTCCTGTTGGCTTGGATTCACTCCGAATACCGGCACAACAGGTGGTAGAAGTGGCGCTACCTAAATTGCCGTCGGAAGCGCTCTTCACTCTTCG
>CAZPIJ010000042.1:0-11531 GCA_964586805.1 uncultured Bifidobacterium sp.
CCACTTCAGTTTTCGTTGCATTCCAAGCGATGTTCGCCGTTATTACGGTCGCATTGATCTCAGGAGCGATTGCCGATCGTGCGAAGTTTGGTGGCTGGATCGCATTCGTAATCATCTGGTCTACCTTGGTCTATTTCCCAGTTGCACACTGGGTATTCGATTTCGATAGCGGAGAGAGCGATCCTGGAGGATGGATTGCCAACCAACTCAAAGCAATCGACTTTGCTGGCGGGACTGCAGTTCATATCAATGCGGGTATCGCCGCACTCGCGGCTGCACTCGTGCTTGGAAAGCGGACCGGCTTTGGCCGCGAGGCATTCCGACCACATAACCTCACCTTGGTCATGATTGGTGCCGGCTTGCTCTGGTTCGGCTGGTTTGGCTTTAACGCGGGCTCGGCTGTCGCATCCAATGCCACTGCAGGAATCACCTTCTTGAATACTTTCGTGGCTACGGGTGCTGCGATGTTGGCCTGGTTGGTTGTTGAGAAGTTCCGCGATGGGCGCGCAACCTCTTTGGGTGCCGCCTCGGGCGTCGTTGCTGGTTTGGTTGCTATCACTCCCGCATGTTCATCGGTAAATCCGCTTGGTGCGATTGCTGTTGGTGCGATTGCTGGTGCGTTGTGCGCATTAGCAGTCGGATTGAAGTACAAGTTCGGTTATGACGATTCACTCGATGTAGTGGGCGTGCACTTGGTGGGAGGGCTTGCTGGGTCGTTATTAGTTGGCATCTTCGCGACCAAGGACGCACCCGCAGGGGTCAACGGATTGCTCTTTGGTGGCGGTTTCGATCAATTCAACCGCCAATTGATTGCAAGCGTTGCAGTGCTTGCCTACTCCTTCATTGTCACTTATCTCATTGCACAGATCATCGATAAGACCATCGGTTTCCGGATCACACCAGAGGCCGAAGCAAAAGGTATCGATCTCTCTGAGCATGCTGAGTCCGCGTATGAATTCGGTGGCACAAGAGGAGGTGCGTTCTAATGGCAACAATGAATCTGATAACAGCAATCATCAAACCGCAGAAGCTCGATGAGGTGAAGGATGCTCTAAGCGCTCAAGGGATTCACGGTATGACAGTCTCGGAGGCAAGTGGTTTTGGCAGACAGGGTGGTCACACCGAGGTCTATCGAGGCGCCGAGGTCACCGTGCGCTTTGTTCCCAAGGTGCGAGTTGAGGTGCTCGTCGCTGCAAGCGATGCAGCAGGCGCAATCGATGCGATTGTGAAAGCTGCTGGCACCGGCTCGATTGGTGACGGGAAAGTCTGGTCTATCCCGGTCGAGGAGGTAGTTCGAGTGCGCACCGGAGAGCGGGGCATTCCCGCGCTCTAGAGAAGTGCATGCAAGTTAGGCTAGGGGAGTGTTTGAAGCGCTGACCTCGCGAATGTCGCGAACCCTAGCCGGACTGCGAAGTCGCGGGCGGATCAATCCGGTCGATCTGGAATCGACTTGTGCTCAGATCCGCACCGCGCTCTTAGAGGCAGATGTAGCGCTAAGTGTCGTCGATGGCCTGATCACTCAAGTTCAACGGCGAGGTCTTGAGGCAATTTCGCTCAAGCAGTCAGGAATCAATCCTGCACAGCAAGTAATCACGATTATCCATGAAGAGATTCTCAAGGTCCTCGGGAGTAACCCCCGGCCTCTGGCAGAGTCAAAACGACCGCCAACGAAGATCATGCTTGCCGGTTTGCAAGGTTCGGGTAAAACCACCCTTGCAGGCAAGCTTGCGCTCTGGTTGAAAGAGCAAGGGAACACCCCAGTATTGGTCGCTTGTGATTTAGCGAGACCGAATGCAGTCAACCAGTTGCAAATCATCGGGGAGCAGATTGGTGTACCAGTATTCGCACCAGAGCCCGGTAATGGTGTCGGCGATCCGGTAGAAGTGGCACTGGCAGGTGTGCGCCATGCCGAACAGAAGCTCTTCAACTATGTCATCTTCGATACCGCCGGACGATTGGGCGTTGATATCGAATTGATGAAGCAGGCTCGCGCAATCAAGAGCGCTGTAGTTCCCGACGACACGCTTTTCGTAGTTGATGCGATGACTGGTCAAGATGCTGTCAACATAGCGAGCGCATTTGATACAGGAGTGGGTATTGATGGTGTGGTGCTCACCAAAGTAGATGGCGATGCTCGGGCAGGGGCTGCGCTCTCTGTTACCTCTGTTATTGGCAAACCCATTCTCTTTCTCTCAACGGGTGAGAAGAGTAAAGATTTTGAACCGTTCTATCCCGATCGATTGGCCCAGCGCATCTTGGGCATGGGTGATGTCGCAACCCTTGCCGAACAAGCAAAACAAGCCCTCGATGAGAAGAGCGCTGCGCGGTTAGAAGAGAAATTTGTAACGGGTGCAGAGTTCACCTTTGATGACTTCTTGGAACAACTCCAGGCGATGAAGAAGATGGGATCGATGTCCAAGATTCTTGGCATGTTGCCAGGCTTGCCAGGTGCCCAAGGCGCACAGATGAAGAAGCAGATCGAGTCGATCGATGAGAGCGAGAGCGATCGCGCCGCTGCCATCATCCAATCGATGACCCCCCAAGAACGGAGTAATCCCAAGATCATCAACGGCTCGCGACGGTTGCGAATCGCGCAGGGCAGTGGGAATGAGGTCTCCAGCGTCAATCGATTACTCGAGCGCTTTGCTGGAGCGCAGAAGGCCATGAAGCAGATGAAGCAGATGCAGGCACCTGGTGGGCGAGGTGGCGCGATTCCGGGGCTGCCGCCCATGGCAGCAGGAGCGTCACCGATGGCACCTCGTCCACCAAAGGCAAAGAAGTCCCGCTCGGGTAATCCCGCCAAGCGGGCCCAAGAAGAGCGTGGCTAGCCCGGCTCTCTCATTTTCGGTCCCCGTTTTGGCGGTTAGGGCCGCTGCTGGCAAGATATGACTCCTTGAGAACGGGCCCTCTCTCCCGTACTCATCACACCTCGAGGAAGTTGCCCACTACCTCACTACGACTAGAACTTGGAGAGTTTGTGGCTGCAAAAATTCGTTTGGCTCGCATGGGAAAGATCCGCACCCCGCATTTTCGAATCGTCGTCGCTGACTCTCGTGCAGCGCGCAACAGTAAGGCGATTGAAGAGATCGGCCGATACTCACCTGCGCAAGAACCCTCATTGATCATCGTTAACTCCGAGCGCGCATTACATTGGTTAGGAGTTGGCGCAACGCCAACAGCTGCAGTCGAGGCGCTACTGAAGATCACCGGTGATTGGCAGAAGTTCTACGACCTTCCCGGAAAAGAAGGCACTCTTAAGGTGGCGCCACCGCGACCTGATCGCCGTGCTGCATTCGAGGCTGCCGCCAAGGATGCGATGAATGAGCCTAAAGAAGGCGCAACGACTCTCAAGAAGCGCGCTGCTGAGAAGCTTGCCGCTAAGAGCGCGCCCAAGGCTGAGCAAGAACACGCTCCGGCAGTAGAGAGCACCGAATCACCAGCAGAAGTACCTGCACCAGAAGCGAGCGCACCTGAAAGCGCTCCAGCAAGCGAGTAGAAATGATCGATGAGGCGCTAGAACATCTCATCAAAGGAATCGTTGATCATCCTGCTGATGTCGTGGTGAGCGAAAAAAATGGTCGGCGTGGTTTGACCTATGAAGTTCGAGTTCATCCTGAAGATATCGGCAAGGTAATCGGACGGGCAGGGCGAACTGCCAAAGCTCTTCGCACCGTCGCCAGCGCTCTTGCTCGTCGCCCGATTCGAGTGGACCTGCTCGAGACTGACGAATAACAATGCTGCTGACCGTGGGCCGGATCGGTCGCGTTCATGGCATTCATGGTGAAGTGACCGTTGAAGTTCTCACCGATTCTCCTGAAGATCGCTTTTATCCTGGAGCCACACTCAGCACCGAGCCTGCTCGAACTGGGGGATTGACTATCGCTTCGGCGCGGTGGCACAACTCGATCTTGCTTCTTGGTTTTGAGGGAATAACCGATCGAAATGCTGGCGAAGGGCTGCGAAATTTGCAGTTGCTCGCTGAGGTAGATCTTGACGATGTTGAAGAGGACGAGTACCACATCCAACAATTGATGGGCTTGCAGGTATTTCTTCTCTCCGACCTAAACGCTTCAGCGAGGATTGGTGAAGTCACCGGAGTGATCACCGGAGTCGCGCAAGATGTACTAGAAATAACGAAAACCAATGGTAAAGATTTCTTGATTCCATTTGTGAAAGTGCTTGTGCCAAAGGTAGATATCTCTGCTGGAAAACTCTTTATCGATCCACCAGGAGGATTAATCGATGAAGATTGATATCGTCACGATATTCCCTGAATATTTCGGACCACTCACGCTCTCTCTTCTTGGCAAAGCTCAAGACGATGGCTTGTTGAACATCAGAACCCACAATTTACGAAACTATGCACCGGGTGTACATAGGAGCGTCGATGACACTCCTTATGGCGGTGGTGCAGGTATGGTGATGATGGCTGAACCGATTGCCCAAGCGCTAGATCCCCTGGTGCACGATGATCCGAATCTGCTCTTGGTGATACCCACACCATCGGGCAGAAGGTTCTCCCAAGAGATCGCAGCCGAACTTGCGCAAGTTGATCATCTAGCTTTCTTATGTGGTCGTTATGAGGGCATCGATGCTCGGATTCCGGATTATTACCGCGATGTGGTCCAGATCAGAGTCATGGAGCTCTCCCTGGGCGACTATGTGCTTGCAGGTGGCGAGGTTGCATCCCTTGCCATGATCGAAGCGATCACCCGACTAATCCCTGGTGTTCTGGGGAATCCTGATTCGTTGATCGAGGAATCCCATGTGCTCACAGATGAAGGTGGCCAGGAGCTCCTGGTCGAATATCCCAACTACACCAAACCTCCGGAGTGGCGGGGCCTTGCGGTCCCTGAAGTCCTCACCTCGGGCAATCATGGCGCAATTGCGCGCTGGCGCATGGAACAGGCGCAGTCTCGGGCTCGCTCGCTCAAGAACCAGAATCCTCGATTTTGAGCTACCGCGCTGGGTGCGGCAGACTAGGCGCTCTTGGCGAGAAATGCGCCCCGCCGCAGGGGAGCGAGTTTCTCATCGCTGAGCGCTCCTAACACGGTAACCGACCTGCGGCGATTACTGGGAGATATTGAGATACCTCATGAACACATTAGATGCACTCGATGCGGCCACGCTCCGCCGAGACCTTCCTTCCTTCCGCCCCGGAGACGAACTCAAGATTCATGTTCGCGTCATTGAAGGAAATAAATCCCGTATTCAGGTCTTCCAAGGCCTAGTCATCCGTCGCCGCGGTAGTGGCGTGCGAGAGAGTTTCACCATTCGAAAAGTTTCGTATGGCGTGGGCGTCGAACGAACCTTCCCAGTCCATACCCCGGTCATCGAGAAGATCGAAGTAGTCCGTCGTGGCGATGTCCGTCGCGCGAAGCTCTATTACCTTCGTGAGTTGCGAGGAAAGGCATCGAAGATTCGTGAGCGCCGTGGTGGAAATTTCGGCCCGAGTGAGACTTTGGTCTTTGAAACTGGCGAGGCTGAAGTACTCACTGAAGAATCCCTTGCACCAGTGGAAGCGGCACCAGAAGCAGCACCAGCAGCCGAATCAGTAGCCCCTGCCTCTGAGGTGGAGCTCGAGAAAGAGAAATCCGAGTAGTGAAACTTCCGCGGAAGGGTTCGCTCCTTCGCGAAATTCCGATTCTCGTAGTTGTCTCGCTCGTTATCTCGATCATCATCAAGGCCTTCTTGATCCAGGCTTTTTACATTCCTTCAGGCTCGATGCAAAGTACGCTCGAAATCAACGACCGAGTCATAGTCAACAAGCTCGGAAACTTCTTCTCTGATGTAAAACGAGGCGATGTCGTGGTCTTCCGTGACCCTGGAGGCTGGTTGCCCCCCGCCTATCAAGAGGAGCAATCTGCGCCACTTCGGGCGATCAGAAACGGTCTGGTCTTCGTAGGACTTGCACCCGATCCCGCAAAGCAACACTTGATTAAGCGAGTTATCGGAGTAGCTGGCGATCGAATTGTTTGCTGCGACAAAGCTGGCGCTCTCATAATTAACGGTAAAAGCGTCAAGGAGAACTACATCTATAAAGGGAATAAACCCAGTGAGTTGGAGTTCGATGTCACTGTTCCCAAGGGCCACATTTGGGCAATGGGCGACCATCGAGGGGCAAGCGAAGATTCGAGATTCCATCAAGATGATGCGACTAAGGGAATGGTGCCGCTAGATAAAGTTGTAGGGCGAGCATTTCTCATCATCTGGCCGGTTCGACATTTCACATTGTTACCCCGACCCGAAGCGCTCACCGCTCTCCCTGTGAAATGAATCCCGAGGCTGCCCTTCGCACCGCAGGTTTCCAGTTAATTGCCGGAGTCGACGAAGCAGGTCGCGGTGCGTATGCCGGACCACTGGTTATTGCCGCTGTGATCTTGGATCCGCAGAATCCATTAGATGAAGTGGGCGATTCGAAGAGTTTCTCCGAGAGTAAGCGAGCTGAACTCGCAGCGGTCATCAAAGAGCGAGCACTTGCGTATTCGATCATCGTTATCGAAGCTGAAGAGATAGATACTCTGGGATTGCATTCAGCCAATCTTGGTGGGATGCGTCGTGCCATTACCGCCCTGGACACTCCACCGGATTACATCATCACCGATGGGTATCAAGTCCACGGTCTGGAGATTCCTGCCATCGCCATGTGGCGAGGCGACCAAGTGAGTCCTTCAGTGGGCGCTGCATCCATCATCGCCAAGAATTATCGTGATCAAGTGATGATCTCTTGGGATGAGCGATTCCCAGAATATGGTTTTGCCGCACATAAGGGGTATGGAACTGCACACCATCAGCGCGCCCTCGAACAATTCGGCGCGCTGCCCATTCACCGGAAGTCATTTGCGCCGATAGCGCGATTGCTCAACCGAAAGTAATTAACAGCTTCATCCGTTACGCCAATTGGTGTCCGGCGCTCTTCTTACATTTGGGCAATGGAGCCACGACCCTACAGACCACATCACCTTGGCCGAGCCGGCGAAGATGAAGCAGTTCGATTTCTTCATTCGCTTGGCTACAGAATCTGTGCTCGTAACTGGCGGGGTTCGTGTGGCGAGGTCGATGTCATTGCCCTCTCAGAAGCTGCCACTGCCACAAGTCAGCGCAGCGCCTTATCCGAAATCAGCGCCCGTCGAGCTCACGACGAGTTTGTTTTCGTCGAGGTCAAAACCCGTAGCTCCACCACTTTCGGAGATCCTTTCGAGGCAATCACACCCGAGAAATATCGACGGCTTTATCGATTGGCACGAGAATGGATCGCACTCAATCACCCTCGTGCTCCCTGGCGGATTGATGTCATCTTGTTACTCAAGAGCGTTCATGGTTTCGAATTGGTCCATCACAAAGGGCTGGTTGCGTAATGCTCGCAATCACCCGCGCAATCTCACTCCTTGGTCTCACCGGTCACTTGATCGATGTGGAGGCCGATATCGGTAATGGCGTCCCAGGATTTACGCTCCTTGGCCTACCCGATGCATCGCTCTCTGAATCTCGCGATCGAGTTCGTTCTGCAATCACCAACTCGGGGGCGCTCTGGCCCAATAAGCGGATTACCCTCGCGCTCTCACCGGCGGCGCTACCTAAACGGGGTTCGGCCTTCGATTGCGCAATCGCACTAGCGCTTCTTGCAGCAGCGCAAGAACTCGCACTCGATCGCGTGGGTGATGCCGTCATCCTTGGCGAGCTCACCCTCGATGGTCGAATCAAATCGGTTCCGGGGATTCTTCCGGCGTTACGCGCAGCGTCGCTTCACGGATGCACCCGAGCGATAATCCCCTCGGAAAACCAGCAAGAAGGCGCACTTGTTGCCGGTATCGAGATCTTGCACTTCGAGCACCTGGCACAACTGATTGCCTGGTGCAAGGGTGGCGAGTACAACCCGCAGACGCGCACCACCCAAATGGGCAGTGCCAACGGAGATTGCGCACTTGACTTCGCAGATATCTCTGGTCAAGAGAGCGCAAAAGAGGCAATTGAAATCGGTGCGGTGGGGGGACATCACTTGGCGATGCTGGGGCCGCCAGGAGTGGGAAAAAGTATGATCGCCGAGCGCATTCCGACCATCTTGCCAACCCTCGGTGAGGTAGATGCATTAGAGGTCACAGCGCTCCATTCGATTGCTGGCAAGATCTCGCCAGGGGATCTCAGACCGTTGATATCCACGCCACCATTTGTCGCACCCCATCACACCATCACACGAGCTGGATTGGTTGGCGGCGGCTCCGCCGCGATCTCACCTGGGGCGTGCTCGCTAGCCCATCGCGGCATTCTCTTTCTCGATGAGGCGCCCGAAATCGCACGCCCTGTAATCGAATCGCTTCGAGAGCCTATGGAATCAGGAGAGGTTCGATTAACGCGGTTGGGGCGAAGTGCAACTTTTCCAGCCCGATTTACCTTGGTGTTGGCATCCAACCCTTGCCCCTGTGGATGGGCGATTGGCAAAGCGCTCCGATGCACCTGTTCACCATTGGCGAGCCGAAAATATCGAGAGCGATTATCAGGGCCGATTCTTGATCGGATTGATCTTCGCATCGAACTTGAACCTCTCTCGCAAGCAGACTTGCTACGAACCGGCGAGTCAAGTCTGCAGATTGCCGAGCGAGTGGCTCGCGCGCGGGCCAGATCAGCTGAAAGATTCCGTAATCATCCATGGTCGATCAACTCTGAGATCCCCGCAGTTGCGCTACGAAGTGAGTTCGCACCAGAACGAAAGGCGATCTCTCCTCTCTATCAGGCTTTGGATAACGAAGAGATCACGGTGCGAGGGTTACATAGGATCCAGCGCGTTGCCTGGAGTATCGCCGATTTACGAGGCGAGGTGGCGCCATCACACGATTCAATCAATCGGGCACTTGCCTTACATGTACGGGAGCGGTTATGAGCACCGAGATTCGTCGGATCACACCAACGGATTCCGAGTGGCCAGAACAGTTGCATGCACTGGCTGCTCCACCACGAGAGTTATATGTCAGAGGTCGCAATCTCGCTGAGATTGCCGGGATGGATGGCGATAGCGTTGCCATAGTTGGCGCGAGGAACTCCACTCACTATGGCGAGAAAGTCGCTCGTGATTTTGCTACCTACCTCGCCGCGTTGGGCTGGAGCATCGTTAGTGGCGGCGCATTTGGTATCGATTACAACGCCCACCGAGGTGCGCTGCTCATCGACGGCATCACTATTGCCGTCTTGGCAGGTGGGCTCGATGCCCCTTATCCACGGAGCCACGACGGGCTCTTTCGTGAGATTCTCGAGCGCGGCGCGCTGATCTCCGAACAACCACCTGGAGTGCGCGCTGCCAAGGGCCACTTTCTCAATCGCAATCGGATTATTGCTGGACTCAGTCGTGGAACTATCGTGGTGGAAGCCGCCTTCAAAAGCGGCGCAATTCGAACAGCTCGTGATTGTGCAGAGATATTCCGACCAGTTCTTGCTATCCCAGGTGCAATAAATGCTCCTCAGAGTGCGGGAACGAACACTCTCATCCGCGATCGAATCGCTGAATTGGTCACTTCACCTTTAGAGGCCCGCGAGATAATCATGAGAGAATTCTCGAATGAGTGATGGCATTTCTTCAGGTGAATTCCATTCAGGATTTGTCGCGCTCGTGGGGCGTCCGAATACCGGAAAGTCCACACTACTCAATGCGTTGGTTGGCGAAAAAGTTGCAATCACTTCGACTCGGCCACAAACAACTCGGCGGGCTATCCGAGGCATAGTGCACCGCCCTCATGGACAGGTAATAGTCGTTGACACTCCTGGAATTCATAAACCAAAGACGCTCCTTGGAGAGCGATTAAACGCACTTGTTGCAGAAACCTATGCCAATGTCGATCTCATCATCTGTTGTTTGCCCGCAGATGAGGAGATTGGTCCAGGTGACAAGCGCATCATCAGTGAAATTAGCGGTTCGATTCCACTAATTGCCGTAGTCACAAAAACAGATCGAGTCGCGCCATCAACTCTCATGACAAAGCTTGAGAGTATTGGTCCGCTGGCGCAATGGCAGGAGATTATTCCAGTATCAGCGAAGAAGGATTTTCAAATCGAACTCCTGCTATCGTTGATAATTGCGCACCTACCCGAAGGACCGCCGCTCTATCCAGAGGAATTTGTCAGCGAGGAGAGCGAAACCGAGATCTATAGCGAGCTAATCCGCGAATCTGCACTAGAGCTACTCAATGATGAATTACCACATTCGTTGATAGTCACCATTGAAGAGATCTCAGTTGGTGAGAATGGAAAGACGCCGATGATCTACGGCAAGATCTTCCTCGAGCGCGATAGCCAGAAACAAATCCTCCTCGGAAAATCCGGCGAACGGATCAAGGAGATTGGCACAAAGGCTCGTATGGCTATCGAGAAGCATCGTGGCGAGAGAGTATTTCTAAAGCTTCATGTCGGTGTTGAATCCGAATGGCAACGAAACCCAAGGTCTTTGGAGAAGTTCGGTTTCTAGCTCTTACTCGTAACCAGCACTGCAATTGCCGGATGAGCAGGGCGTTGACACCTCTGACAGATGACCGTCCCACTCTCGGTGATGCTCCATGGAGTGCCACAACCGCATTGGAGCAGCGAGAGCGATGAAGACATGAGCGCAAGGTTAGGTGTCGAGGGCGCTTTCTGCCCGTTGAAAAGAAGGTGCGATGCCCCGCGGCCGATGAGCACCGGAGTAATTAGCTGCCTACCGCCTTACCCATCGCACCTGTTCGACCCGAGCGAGAGGTTGCCAAGTATGAACCCAGTAAAACCATGGGAAAGCCCACGGCCATTCCCAGGGTCACCGGCTCATTGAGCAGGATCACCCCTAAGGCGATGGCGATTGCGGTATTGGGATAAGTGACGGTCGAGGCCTTTGGCGCTCCAATCATCCCAAGCAAAATGAAGAAGTAATAGAAAGCCAGCGCAGTAGAGAGTAGACCCAGGGCTATGAGCGAGAGAAGCGCGCCAGTGGAGGGCATTTGGCTTGGTAGCGAACTCATCGCTGGGATTGCAAAGACGATTGCCGTGAGCGCCATAGCTAACCCATTGACGGTGACTCCGGCAACACCACTTAAATGTCGAGCTGCCATAAAAGTTGCAAAGGCATAAGAGAAAGCGCTGAAGAGAATCTTGAGCATCGCCAGCAAGTCATGACTTTCCAAGAATGAATCCACGCCCACCAAGGCCACGACACCGACAAATCCAATTGCAATCCCACTTACCTGTCGTGGGTGTCGCACTGAACGATCACCGGCGATCGCCGCGAGCAGATTTGCCCAGATAGGCACAGTGGCAATGAGTAAGCCTGCAAGACCAGAGCTCACCTGGCGTTGCCCATCTGAGATCAATGTCCACGGAATGAACATCTCAAAGATTGCATAGATCGCGATGTATTTATAGCTTGATCGCGGTATGCGCATCGAACCAGCACGGATTGCCAGCGGAATCAACACCAGTGCACCAATGAACACGCGCGTGAACACGATTACTGGAACCGAAAGTTCCTTAACTGCCACGCTCACGAAGAGATAGGGGATTCCCCAGAGCGCACTGAC